>JAYFPQ010000052.1:0-11323 GCA_034927595.1 Christensenella sp. | reverse complement strand
GATTGTAGTAGGCGGCAATTTCAGCCTGATCTTCGGTCGTTCGAAACCACCCGAACTCAATCCTGTCAGGATGTTCTGTAATCGGTAGGTTGTCCGTACCAAGCGCTTTCTTCAACAGCGTCGCTTTGCTTGCTACCAACCGCCGCAGGTTTTCCATGGCGGTGGGCGTCATGCCGTCCTTTGGCAGCTCGATCGCTAAGCGGTCGGGATCGGCTGTGCGAGGTGTTGCTTCTTTCAGGTGATCCGACTCAATCGTTTTGGGTTCAATAGGTTTTGCCGCTTCTCCGACCCGTTCGCCGACGAAACCGTCGCGCGCCAATTCGCGGATCAGCATTTCGATCTGCGCCTCGTCCGTTTCGTCCGGGCAAGCGACCATACCATTCTTGTCGACCGTGTAAGCTCCCACCTGAAACGCGAAGCTCGGCGCGCCGAGGTATCGCGTTGTGTCCTGCAGCACATCCCGCATGACCGCGACCAGCGCCTTTCGTCTGTCCCCCGTAACGTTGTACTTGATTTGCATTGTGAATACCTTCCTTTCGATTTGGTAGTCACATACATTGATCAAACGGGTGTGAATATCAAGCTATTTCGTCCAGAAATACAGCGGATTCTGACAGAATGCCTGATAAAACAAACACAACGCATGGCAGCGCGACTCCGTTGCCCCAGAGCTTGTACTCCGCGGCATCGGTGTACGGATCGTTCAGCCACTTCACGATTTGCTTTCGCGTTTTTGGTTTCATTGCCGAGCCTGTGATTCGGCGGTGTGTTTCGAATACTTCCTGCCACCATTCGATCTCCTGATCGGAAGGATGTTCCGTACCAAGATCCGCGCACCACCAATCTGGAAAACCTTGCAAGCGCGCGCATTCCTCGGGTGTCAATCTCCGCACCGCGTATCTCGGTTCTTTCACGCAACGCACAGGAACAAGCATGTCGTTGGACGCATCCTGCCCGTTGAACCCGCCGGGATGCGCGCCGGGCGAGATCGTGCCGCAAACACGCTGGTACGGCTCCACCACATATTTGCTGTCTTCCACCTGTTGGTTCTGCGGGAATTTATAATCGCTCGCGCAAAGACAGCCGACCCGATCGGGGTAGCACACGGCATGATGATCGGAAGTATTGAGCGTAAAACATACGCCTTTGTTCACGCCGTCGCCTTGCGGACCATTGCGGTCGCTTCGCCCGATCATGCTGCCCTGCAGCGCATAGGTCTGCTGCTTCATTCCCGTATTCGTGGATAACGCTCCGGCGACATCACCGAGATCACGCACCTCATCACGCTGGTTTTGTGTGAAGGCAACGACTGCGATGCCGCCCTGGTTGCAGTCTGGTCTGCCGCCGTTCGCATCGAGCGTACGAGCGGTGGCCGCTTCGTAAAATCCGCTCTTGGGGTTATCCGAACGCATGGCGTTGCTGCCATCGGAACAAACGCCGAACGCGCGGTTCACGACGAGCGGTACGTTCATCCCACCCGTTCCCATGCGCGCGGCGAGGGTTTGCACCAGACCATCCTTCTCCAGCTTGCAGCGTCCGTCGATCGGGTGATTTTCTATAGCGACCGCCGTTTGGTTGTCGCCCATATCCGCGCGAAGGCAACCTGTGCTTTCCGGCCAGGCGTGACCGCCCATCCGCCTCAATGCGCCGGGTTCAAATCCAACTGACGCGACAGCGCCTCTCTGAGAATCTCCGGAAGGTGTTTGCCTCTCGCTTGCGCACGGCGCAAAATCCCTGCGCACGCCTTCGCGCTCAAATAGTATTTCTCCGGCGCGTTCGTCGACAAAACTTGCGACAAGGTAGATACGACGGCGACGTTGGGCGACTCCGAAATATTGCGCGTCGACAACGCGGTATGCCAAACTCCATCCTGTTCCCAGATATACGTCGGCGTGAGGCCATTTGCCGTCATCAGGCGGAGGCACCTTGGTTCCCGGCGCGACGATCCCGACGATCGCTTCGAGCACCGCTTTGAAGTCCTGTCCTCCATTGCTGCTGAACGCGCCCGGGACGTTTTCCCAGACGATGTATTTTGGAAATGCTCCATTCGTTGCTTCCTTCATATGCCGCACGATGCGGATCGCTTCGTGAAATAAACCGGACTGCGAACCCGAAAGTCCCGCGCGCTTTCCCGCGACCGACAGATCGGTGCACGGCGAGCCGAATGTGATGATATCGACCGGCTCAATCAAACCGCCGTCGATGCGCGATACATCGCCAAGATGCCGGATGAACGGCATTCGTTTCGTCGTGACGCGAATCGGGAACGGTTCGATCTCCGACGCCCATATGGGACGAATGCCGCAGAGCAAACCACCGAGCGGAAATCCGCCGCTGCCGTCAAACAGGCTGCCAAGCGTCAGTTCACGCATGGACAACCTCCGAGTACGGCGTTTTCACACTCTCTCGTTCTACAAAAACGCCGTCGGCGCTTCCGACGGCTTCAATGTAGCGGTTAACGATTACGTCCACAAACTTCTCGTCCAGCTCTATCAGATAGGCTTCGCGTCCCAACTGTTCCGCACATATCAAAGTGCTGCCGGAGCCTCCAAATGGATCAAGCACCACGCCGTTGGTCTGCGTCGAGTTCTTCATTGGCACGGCAAGCAGCGGCACGGGTTTCATCGTTGGGTGCTTCTCCGAGCGGCTCGGTTTATCGAAGTTCCATATCGTAGATTGTTTGCGGTCGCCGTACCAATTATGCTTGCCGGACTTCTTCCAGCCATAGAGGCAGGGTTCATGGCACCATTGGTAATCCGAACGACCAAGCGTAAATGTGTTTTTTGCCCAAATGCAGCATCCCGACAGTTTGAAACCCGCATCCTCAAACGCTCTGCGAAAAGTCAGTCCCTTGCTATCGGCGTGGAATACATATGCCGCGCCGTCCACGGCGAGAGAATCTGCCATTGCAGAAAAAGCAGCGTGAAGAAAATTGTAAAATCCTTCGTCATTTTCAAACTTGTCGTTTTTGATTTTGCCCGCCGAGCCTTTGTCGTAGTCGATTCCGTAAGGCGGGTCGGTCAAAATTAGGTTCGCCTGTTTACCGCGCATCAGAGCGGAATAGGTTTCAGGCTTTGTGCTGTCGCCGCATATGACTCTATGCCGTCCGAGCGTCCATACATCTCCGAGCCTTGAGAACGCCGGTTTTTCGAGTTCGGCGTCTACATCGAAGCTGTCTTCCTCGGCATCTATCCCGCTGTTTAGCAGCTTATCAATCTCGGTGGCGTCAAAGCCGGTCAAGGATACATCGAAGTCCGCACCCTGTAGGTCTGCGATCAGCAGCGACAGCTTCTCTTTATCCCATTCGCCGCTGATCTTATTAAGCGCGACATTGAGCGCTTTCTCTTTCTCTTCACCCATTTCTACGACAACGCACTCGACCTCGGTCACACCGGTATCGATCAGCACTTTCAAACGCTGGTGACCGCCAACGACGTGGCTTGTGGTCTGATTCCAGATCACCGGTTCAACGTACCCGAACTCCGAAAGCGAACGCTTCAGCTTCTCATATTCCGGGTCGCCGGGCTTCAGGTCTTTGCGCGGATTATATTCCGCCGGGATAAGCTTACCGACCGGTAGCGTTTGAATGACCATGCTGAATTCCTTTCGACACGATTTTCCGTAAACCGGCCTGAGCCGCAGGTAGGTTTCCCGCGAGCGCTTGTCCGCGCAGTGTCCTTCGTTGCTGGCTCGTCAGGCGGTGGTGTTTCAAAGCACGAATGAACGCTTGCACTTCATCCATTTACAACACCTCCTGAATTTGCCGCAAAAAAATAGTCGCATTCGTTTGCGACTAACAATCGGCTCTCAATTTTCAACATACACCGTTTTTCTACCTGTTTTATCAAATCCGAGGGTGGTTTTGGTACATCGTTCAGCTCACCTGCGAAATCCCCAAAAAGTAGCATTGCTGCTATATTGTACATTTGCGCCGCTTTGACGATATCATCCCCGGCGAAAAAGCTAACATATACCCCGTTTCGTTGGGCAGCGGCGCGATAGCCACCAGCTTTTGAAGAATATGAAACGCCAATATAACCGGTACTGTTATCTTTCCTCAAACTACTGTTATAGCAGTTGTAAGTCTGTGTTGTAACCCTCAAGTTACTTTTTCGGTTGTCAAGTTTGTTGCGGCTTATATGGTCCACCACGCAATCATCTTCCGAAGACAAACCGAGAAGCGTGCGATGTAATCTTTCCGGTTTTTGCGTATGTGCTTCGCGGCGGAACATGTAACCACCATCATTAACATACCAATGCTTTTCGCTTACAAGCGGCATGTCCTCCTCGTCGATGCAAAAGACCGTGCCATCCTGTAAATGTCCAGTTGCAATACCGTCTTTTACGCTAAACCTATAGTTTGGCGGGCAGCAATCACAGCAGTCAGGTGAACCCGTCTTCATATTACCAATCTTCTTTACAGACTGATTACCGCAATAGATACACTCCACGCGAAAAAGAGACGCGCCGGTATCGCGGTTTAAACTCTCTAGTACCCTAAAACCGTTGATAACACTGCCAACCATCTGTCTTCGCTTTTCTTCCATTATGCGGCTATATGCTGGACCGCGGCACATACGACAATTCGTTGGATTGCTTAGCAGATACTCTTTGGTCACCTGATATTCATTCCCACAATCGCAACGAACATTGTAATGCTCATTGCCTCTCACTGAACCCTCGGTGCGACAGACTACCAATAGACATCCATGCTTATCGCCGGGTTTGATTTCCAGATAAGCCGGCATTAATCGGCCTCCTATTTTGTTCTTGCAGTCAGCAGTCGTTCCATTACGTCGTCCTGAGGATTAGCACCCGTATAGTCGGCGGTGCAGTTTTCCTTTACGATCTGGAAGATTTCATACCAGAGCCGATTCGTCTGCGCCATGTAGTTCTGGCTCATTGCCACATACGGGGACTGAATCGCCATCGAGGTAGTCGGATGCTTTGCGAGGTAGCCTGTTTTAGTGATTATTTCCTCACAATGAATCCACCTTGCCGCCATCATGGAATAACGTTCCAGCACCTGCGGAGATATCAGCAAAGCGCATCCGCGCTTTTCCAGCCAATTCCATGTGGTTTTATATATCTCGCCAGCCTGTAAAATCGTGCCGTCCTTCTGCACTGCAGACAGCATCACGCTCGGCTGCGGCATTTCTGCGCCCTGAAGCTCTGATGCGCTGGGAAACTCCACCACGGTCAGTTTCCGCTTGCCGGGGTTTCCATCCAGCACTTTTTCCGCCAGCGGTTTCGGCGGTCTGCCACCCCGTCCGGGCGCCGGGCCTCGTCGTCCCATGTTTATTCCTCCCTGGAAAACTTATGGGGCTATTCCCCCTAAAACTTTCGCGAATTTTTACACGTGACCCGACCGCGTTGTCCGATTTGAAAGGTCACAGAGATAGAAATACCCCCGCCGGGTTACTTCGCGTGTAAATTCTGATGTGAGTTGGTATTGCTGATCGTAATCTTCGAGTGGCAGCTCTTGCAAAGCGCCATGAGGTTGCTCTCGTCGTTCGTGCCGCCGTTTGCCAGCGGCAGGATATGATGTACTTCCTCTGCGGCGGTCAGTCTGCCTTCGCTCTTGCACTGCTCACACAAAGGATGCTGCAAAAGAAATCGCGCGCGGAGTTTCTTCCACGCGCGACCGTATCGTTTGTTGGTGTCTGGGTCACGAAGGTACCGATTGTACTGGTGCTCGGCGGTTTGTCTGTGCTCGTCGCAGTACCGACCGTCGGTCAGCTTGCCACAGCCCAGATAGGAGCATGGACGCTTGGGTTTTCTCGGCATCTTTGCCCTCCAAAGCAAAAGAGCCTCCGTGTTTCGTTCGCAGAAGCTCTTTCCTTTTTCGACATCATAAGAATATCAAAGGGTGATACTCTCATTCAATCTCATTTACTCTCATCTTTCAGAGAAATTGATAGCTTCCAGCGCTTCGTCATGGAGTCGGAATAAATGCTGCATACTGTACCCAAGCGCCACCGAAATTTCTTCCCAACGCTTGAAACACAAATATCGCAGTTCCAGTATCGTCTGGTATTCCGTGTTCTCAACGCGCTTGATACGCCGCATAATCTCCGCCTTGAGATCAACCAGCGTGTCGATGTCTTCGTTGATCTCGCTCTCCAGATCCACCATCTTGGCGATGGTATCCTCCATGGAGTGCGGGTTGGGCGTCGCCGCATTTGGTGCGCCGGACAATGTGCCGGTCGCCTTCCCCAATAGGTCGCGCAGGGACATCACCTGTGCCAGCTTGCTGTTGATCCGCTGGTCGATCCGGTATGCCTGTGAAAGGTAATCCTTGGTGCTCATCTGAACCCTCCCTTGTCAAATGTCGATTCCCGCATATGCCCACAGCACGGCTTTCACATCGTCCACCGACCGGACCACATACGCGTGGCCGCCGGCAACCTTGATTCTGTGAATCGTGCGCTCCTGCAGCTTTGTAACAACGCCCTCCGGCGTTTTCACCTCGAAAGCAAAAAAACGTCCGTCCAGACAGCAGATCACGTCGGGGATGCCCGCCGTCCCGTACATGCCACCATGCTCCTTCCACGCAAAACATCGCGGAACCATCTTTAGAACCCGCATGATTGCGGCGGTGATATCTTTTTCCAGCATGTTCGCTGTATGCTCCTTTCTGTACCTGTAACTAAAAAAGCCCGAAAATCGGGCGTTTTTAGGATCGTCGCACCTTGTCGCAGGTTTTTTGGTTAATTCCCTATATATAGCGTTTTTTACATATTACCCATTTTACTTGCGACATCTGCGACAAAGAGGTTAATCGAATGGAATTTTGCCCTTGTATTCGGTAAATCCACCCATATCAAAGCGTAGACGGAACCCTAGGAACATTGTCGTTTCGCTTCCTCCGGAGTGCGGCCGCTTCCGCTCCACGCGCCCGTACATCGCCAGAATCTGCTTGAAGTTTCGCGTGTTTTCGGGAAAGCATCCGTTCGCGTCGCACCATTTCTTGTAACGGTCGTACACCACAGACGTCCGTTCCTCTGCATTCGGAATCGACTCCATTTCGTCCTCGATGAACAATCCAACCTTGTCGCTTTCGTGACGGTACCGTTCGGTTGCGAAGCGCACCGAATCCGGCATGGTCAGCCCTTCGGCTTCCAGCGCGCGATACCCTTCCAGCAGCCAATTCAGGATCGCGCTTTGATTGCACGGTTGAAAAAACAAATGCTTCAGCGTTTTGTCCTGTTGGTTTTCTTCGAAATGTCGCTCGAACGGTATGATCATGATCCTGCCGCTGGAAAAGAGCGTCATGTCTGTGACTACCGGCAGATAGTTCGTATTCATGTAAATCTTGAACTGCGGCTGAAAATCGAAGCTGTTCTCGTGCAGAAACCGCGCGTTGAGCGTATCGTTTCCCGTCATGCTCTTCACCTGCGCGGCGTTGAGCAACAATCCCCTGCTCGGTTCCGAGATGTTGGCAAACCGAATCCCCGTTAACCGGGCGATATCTTCCGTCGGGTTCTGGCTGCTGACGTTTTGCTTCATGCTGATCGTTTCGGGACGCACCGTACTCCCATAATCGCCCATGACTCGAAGCACGCTCTCCATGAGCGTTCCTTTTCCGTTACGCGTCGTCGCGCCGTACAGGATAAACAAACACTCAAAACGCGTATCCCCGCTCAGAGCGTATCCCAGAGCGCGCTGAAGAAACCTCGCTCTTGCCTCGTCGCCGCTCATGATCTCGTCCACGAACGCGTCGAACCGCTCGCAACGTGCCGCCGGGTCGTACATAACGCCCGAAATCTTTGTGAGTTTTTCTTCCGGATTGTGCGGAAGGAACCGCGTATCCTTTAGGTGCATCGTCCCGTTTTGACAGTTGAACAAAAACGGGTCGGCGTCGAACGCCTCCATAGGGATCGGATATACACCCTGCGCATCCTTGAGTATGGTTTCACGGTTTCTGCGCACCTGCCACTTTTTGCATTGATCGATGTACTCCTTCCGCATCTGTTCATCCGCGATGTTCAGCGCGTACACCATCAGATCGTCGGCGAGCGTTTTACACAGTTCCATCGCTTTCAGGCCGCCAACGTCGGGTTCCCAGCGTTTACCGCTGAAGATATACCAGAGCTTTCGCTCCGGGACATAGCGGGCAACCCGGCAGTAGTAATCCGAAAACAACCTGCTGTTGCCGATGTCCGTATTCGGATAGCGTGGGTTGCATTCCGGGCGCAATGCTTGCAAAGAAGACATCTCTGGATTCTTGTTTGTCGGGTTGCTTCGGTCGGCACTCGGCAGCTTCCGCGCTTGTTCTACGCAGTCCGCCAGCCACTTCCGAAACGATTCTGGGTCGCCAACAAGCAGCTCGTTCGGGTCTTTATACCCTTCCGGTGTTGTCAGTTGGATATGAGATATGCCTATCGTTTCGAGCTGGCTGCTGAGTTTCTCCGCCGCTTCTTCTCCTGCGTCGTCCCGATCCATGCACACGATGAGCGGTGGGGTTCTCCCCCGCGCTCGAAGCGTTTCGGTCAGCTTCCGGGTTCCCGTCCCGCAAACAGCAACGGCATGACCGCCCTCTTGAAGGATCGACAATGCGCAGAACGCGCTCTCCACGACGAAGACCGGCTCACCCTGATCCAACGATTCTGCGTAAAACAGCGGCTCCGGTCCCACGTCCTCGGAGCGGGGTTTGAAGAACCGCTTCTCGGATATGCTGCGCGAGGTGTAATACTCTGTTTTCTCACCATACGGGATAGCGATCGCGTTTCGCTTTGCGTCGAACCCGAATCGAAACCGCAGCATGCTTTCCCCGGAAAACCCGCGCGATTGTAGATACAGTTGTGCGCGCGGTGATATAGCGAACGTTTCTATTGCGCTCTGGATATACTCTCCAATGCCCGTATGCTCTCGCGGTTTCTTCTTCCGCGCCGATTCAGGGGGATTGTTCAGGTGAAACGTCTCGCAGATTAAATTCGCCGCTTCAACCGTACTGATATGTCGCAACTTGGCAACCAGATCGATCGCGTCGCCGGATTCATTACAGCCAAAACACTTGAACCGCCCGTCCTTGAACGAAAGAGATGGCGTTTGATCGTTGTGAAACGGACATCGTGCCTTCCCGCCATGAATCTCAATTCCAAGCCACTTGGCCACCTCTTCAATCTGTACAGTTCGCCGGATGAGCGGGAAATCGGTCATACGCCTTCCTCCTTTTGCAGCGCCAATTCAACCCGATTCTTATACTCCTTGCAATCCCGATCAAAGAATCGAATCGTCATATGCATTCCCAGCGCGTGCGTCATTTCTCGCTGCATGCCGGAACTGTAGTGGTCGCCAAACACCCAAATCTCCTCGCAGAGATCAAGCAGACGAAGCCCCATATCGATTCCGTCCTGCCGTTCTTTGGTCTGCGTATCATACAGATAGCGCGGGAACATCAGGTGCGGCGTGATCGGCATATATCCGCTCAAATACGTAAAACGGGAATATCGGCGTGCGTTCTGTACATTCTCCCGCACGCAGCCCGCAAACGGGGAACAGACGAAAACCATCGGGCGATTGGTGCTTCCCAGAAGCAGGATGCGAGGTCGCCCAGTTATTCCCTGAGGTGGTTCCAAATTCAACTCGCTTGACATTTCATGCCAAATTCCTTTCTTCAAAATCAGCGGGGAACGGTTGCCCGCTCCCCTGCGCCGATGTATTATTACGGTTCCACGATCTCGCCCGTCGCGGGGTCGAATGGCGTCGGTACTTCAACGAACTCATCCAGATCGACGGAGTAACCGCCGACGTGTTTGGCATATTCCTTCACCTGCGCCGCGAGATTCGAAACCGCCGCAAGTTCCGCTTCGGTCAGTGCGCGCTCGATATTGAACTGCGCTTGGGAATACGCGATACCGCCCGTGTTCACAGCTTTCTTGAGCGAGAAACGGGTCACCACCGCAAGCGACTTCTTTCCGCGGCTTAGGAGGCGCTGGATATAGCGCGTGAATTCCTTGAGCGAGCCGGTCGGCAGCGAGAGCAGCACCGGAAACACCTCGCCCTCGCGCAGGATATAGATACGACGGCGATTTTTGCACGCCTTGCCGCCACATTCACCCGAACCAAACTGGTTATAGCGACACTTTACGCACGCACCGCCGGGGTCGCCCTCGCCGGTTACACCGTCGAAGCTGCCGCAATCCGGCGGTTCGTTGCCGCCCGCGTATTTATCCCGGTAATACGCGAACAGCGGATGATGATAGAGGATCACACCCGTGAACTCCTTCACCGTTTCCGGCTCGCCGCCATCCATAGTGGGCAGTTCAAATACCGTGCTGCCCGCCGAAGGAATCTTGATACGCTCAAATGAGAGGCTCAATCCCTCCAGTTCCTGCGACATCGCGTCGGTCAGATTGAAGCTCGCGAGTTCCTCAAACGCGTTGTTGGTTGTCACGATTCCTGTTTCCTGTGTCATATTGTCCATTTCCTTTCTCTTATCGGGCGGCTTTTCGCACGCCTACGGTCGTTTTTTCGAACACGGACACGAGGCCATCCAGCCATTCCGGCAGGGCATCGCCGTTCTCCGTGGTCTGTTCCTTCACGAAAGCGGAGAGCGAGTTGGCGTTGACGGTCTCGTAAACAAGATCACCAAAGCCCGCTTCCCGCAACGCCGCGAACAATTCATCCTTGCGCCCGGCCGCCGCCGACGCTCGAGTATTGCTGTTCAGGCAGAACATCGTACCGTTCCGGGTGAAGTTCTGCGTTTCAGCATCCGCCATGCGTTGAGCAAGACTGGCATCCACTCGGTCGATCTCCAAACCGACCGTTTTGAGCTCGTCCTCCAATCGCTTTTTTGTTTCTCTCAGTTCGCGCAGCTCATCCGCCAGCGCGAACAGATCGTTTGATTCCATATTTCTCCTTTCAGGGTGTGCCGAACGGGTTATGACCCGCGCGGCAGTCGTCGATCAGGACTTTCGCTAGGTTCGCCTTATCGCGCAACGCTTTGAGCGCTCTCGCGTCCACGGTGTTTTTCGCAACGAGGTAGATGTAAGTACAGGGGTTACGCTGGCCGACGCGGTGGATGCGCGCTTTCGTTTGTTCGAAGTTCGACATGCTGTAGTCCAGCGAGTAGAACACCATCTTATCGGCGGCGGTGAGCGTAATGCCCAGTCCCGCCGTCGCAATCTGACCGACGAATACGGTCACTTCGGGATCCGTCTGAAACCGCCTCACCTGCTCATCGCGATCCTTCACCGCGCCGGTGATCAGTGCGTAACCGATCGATTTTCGCTCCAGCATGGCAGTGATGGCGTCGATCTCCGGCAGAAAGCGCGCGATGATCACAAGCTTTCCGCCTTCCTGCGCCGCGCTGTCGACG
>JAYFPQ010000096.1:0-4090 GCA_034927595.1 Christensenella sp. | reverse complement strand
CGGTTGATGTACGCCTCCGTGAGCGCCTGATTGGTGCCGCCAAAGAGCAGAATGCAATTCTGTCCGTGATCGTCCACCTGGATAATCGCGTGGCCGGAGACGCCCTCCGAGCGCTCCAGCAGCGAAACGTCCACACCGTTTTCGACCAGTTTGTCCAACAGCCGTTCCCCGTCGCAGCCGAGCATGCCCGCGTGCCAGACGCTCGCGCCCGCGCGCGCCGCCGCGACGGACTGGTTCAGTCCCTTTCCGCCGCAGTGCGTCTCCAGCGAACGGCTAAGCTTCGTTTCACCGGGCTGGACAAACGAGTCCACGCGGTAAACCTGATCGAGGTTGAGCGAGCCAAAGTTGAGTATTCGAGCCAAACTGGTTTCCTCCATGTGATGACGACGCATCGTGTGTTATGATAGGGGTATCGAAACCTACGGGAGAGGTGCTTATGCCACAGCTGCAACCGCACATTCGACTCAGCGAAAACCACGGCGCTCTTTGCACGCTGTTGCCGGGCGATCCTGCGCGGCTGGACCGTATTCGCCCGTTTCTGACGGACACAACGGAGCTCGCCTACAACCGCGAGTATCGCAGTCTGGTCGGCACCTATCAGGGCGTTCGCGTGCTCGCCGTGTCCACGGGGATTGGCGGCGCTTCCGCGGGCATTGCCGTCGAAGAGCTGAGCCGACTCGGGGTAAAAAACATGAGTCGCATCGGCAGTTGCGGCGCGCTGCAACCCGAAGTGAAGGTTGGCGACCTGATTCTCGTCTCCGGCGCGGTGCGCGACGACGGCGCGAGCAAGACCTATCTTGACCCGATCTTTCCCGCCGTGCCGAACAGCGAGCTGCTCTTTGCCTGCGTTCGCGCGGCAACGAAGCGGAAGGTAGCGCATCATGTTGGTATTGCCCGCAGTCACGACAGCTTTTACACCGACCGCGAGGAAGAGATCGACGCCTACTGGGCGGCGCGCGGCGTGCTCGGCTGCGACATGGAGACCGCCGCGTTGTACACGATTGGTCATCTGCGCGGCATTCGAACCATGAGCATACTCAACAACGTCGTCGCCTGCGAAACAAGCACCTTGGACGCAATTGGTAGCTATGTGGACGGCGAGAGCGCCGCCATGCTGGGCGAAGAGCGCGAAATTCTCGTAGCGCTGGACGCGTTTGCGCAGACCGCGAAGTAAAGAATCAGTATATATTTCTCGGCCTTTGCCCTCCGGCAAGGGCTTT
The DNA here is from genome assembly GCA_034927595.1 of Christensenella sp. Classification (GTDB taxonomy): domain Bacteria; phylum Bacillota; class Clostridia; order Christensenellales; family CAG-138; genus UBA7703. The sequence goes on along the minus strand of JAYFPQ010000096.1, from coordinate 2,870 downwards.
TCTTTTATTTCCCGTACTGCGCGATATTCTCAAATACGCGCCGCAGGAACGCCGCGCGATCCACGCTGACAACGATGTTCGCGTTGTGCTCCATCTGTTTGTCGCTGTAGAGGTCGGTCACGGTCTTGCCGCGCGTGAGCTTTCCCTTCGTCTCCACGCGGATGCCGACGCGCTCCGACTGAAAACACGCCGCGTCGTCCGCATACAGCACCGTCGCCGGATCGTGAAACGCGACGCCGTCGAGGCCATACCGGCGGTAAAACTTCAGCATGTTCTGCAGCACGTCCCGCGCGAACCCGGCTTGTTTTGAGCCCAGCGCGGCGAGCTCGTCGAGTTCCTGCTCCGTCAGATAGGACGCCATCGTCACGTCGAGGCCGCACATGGTCACGTCCGCCCCGCAGGTAAACACCATGTCCGCCGCTTCCGGGTCGACATAGATGTTAAACTCCGCCGCGGGGGTGACGTTGCCGCCCGACGCCGCGCCGCCCATCAGCACAATCCGCTTGAGCAGCTTCGGCAGTTCCTTGTATTTCGCAATCGCGAGCGCCAGGTTCGTCAGCGGGCCGATGGCGACAATCGTGAGCTCGCCCGCGTAGCGTTTTGCGCACTCGTAGATCGCGTCCCACGCGGGCATTGCTTCCACCTGCCGTTTCGCGGACGGGAGTTCCATGTTGTTCAGCCCGTTTGAGCCGTGGACGTTGTGCGCCGTGTACAGCTCGCAAAAGAGCGGTTTTGTCGCCCCGCGATAGACGGGCACATGCCCCATGCCCGCGAATTCCAGCACACGCAGGGTGTTCTCCGTCGTGTGCTCCAGCTCCACGTTACCCGCAACGGCGGTCACCGCGACGAGCTCGAGGGTTTGCAGGTGCTTCGTCAGCAAGATGGCGACCGCGTCGTCCACGCCGGTGTCGCAGTCCAGCAGCATCGGTTGCTTGTTCATGCGCGCTCGCTCCCCTTTCCGTAGTGCTCTGCCGCCTCAACGAGCAGATCGACAAACGCCGCGCGGTCAATGTCCAGAATCACGCGCGCGTTGGCGGGCTGTTGCCAGATGCCCAGCGAGTCGCCAACCGTCATGCCCCGGCAATAGTCGCCCGTGGTCTCGATGGCAACATACATGTCCTGCATGGTCATGATCTCCGGCCGGATCAGCGCGGCAACGGCGACCGCATCGTGCACGGGTGCGCCCGCGTAGCCGATGTTCCGGTGAAAATCATAAAAAAAGTCCAGCCAGTCTGCAACGACTTCTGCAACCGGGTTTCCCACCGCGCGGATGCGCGCAAAGTCCTCCGGAAACACCAGCGCGCGCTCGGTGACGTCCAGCCCAGCCATTGTAATCGGCAGCCCGCTGGTGAACACGACGTCCGCCGCTTCGGGATCGACGAGGATATTGAACTCCGCCGCGGGCGTCCAGTTGCCGTAGCGAATGCCGCCGCCCATGAGGTAGATCGCGCGGATCTTCGGTTTGAGCTGCGGGTAGAGGAGCAGCAGCGTTGCGACGTTGGTCAGCGGCCCGGTGGAAACCAGCACGACGGGCTCGTCGCTCGCCTCCAGCACCTGCGCCATCAGCGTACACGCGTCCTTCCCTACGGGCTGTTTCGCCGGTTCCGGAAGAGCGGGGCCGTCGAGGCCGGAAGCGCCGTGCACACTCGGCGCGACCCTCGCGTCCGCAACGAGCGGTTTCACCCGCCCCATCGCGAGCGGAACGTCGAGGCCAATCAGCGCCAGCACCCGACCCGCATTGTAGGTTGTCTTCTCAATCGTCTGGTTGCCGCAGACGGACGCCACCGCACGAATGTCGAGCAACTCGCTGGAAGCAGCCAGCACCCAGGCAATCGCGTCGTCATGCCCGGGATCGCCATCCAGAATCACCGGAATCCGCTTGCTCATTTCTGTGCCTCCGCCCGAAGTGCGCGGTGCCGCTTGACCTTCTTGAGCGTGCTTACGGCATAGAGCACGAGGCCGAGGATGGTTACCACGTATGGTATCAGCGACACGAGATAGCTCGAAACGCCCTGCAACCCGCTGACCTTTGTACGCAGCGCCTGCGCGAGGCCAAAGAGCAGCGAGCTGAGCATGGCGCCCATCGGTTCGCCACGGCCCATGGCCTGCGCCGCGAGCGCGATGAACCCGCGCCCGGCGACCATGCCGCTGTTCCAGCCCTGCGAATAATACATGCTCATAAACGCGCCGCCGAGCCCCGCCATCGCGCCGGACAGCGAGATGGCGATGTACCTGATCTTCAGCACGCTGATGCCCACGCTGGAGGCCGCGTTCGGGTTTTCGCCGACCGCGCGGATGTTCAGCCCCAGCGGCGTTTTATACAGCAGCACCCAGATGAGCCAGACGAGCAAAAACGCAACATAGGTCAACACCGCGTGGCCGGAGAGGATGTCCCCCAGAATCGGGATGTCCTTGACGAGCGGAATGTTAACCGTCGGAATCAGGATATTCGGGCTCACCAACGCGCCGGTGTTGCCGCGCATGCCGGTGAACATGTAAAGGAAAAAGATGCTTCCGCCGGAGCCCATCATGTTGACGGCGATGCCGGCGAGGATGATGTCCGTCTTGAGTTTGAGCGCGAAAAAGCCCATCAGCAGTCCCAGTAGCACGCCGACGAGCATCGCCCCCAGCACGCCTACGAGCCAGCTCTGCGTCCAGTAGCTAAAGAGCACGCCAAAGAGCGCGGAGATCATCATAATGCCCTCGAGGCCGATGTTCGTCACCCCCGCCTTTTCGGCGATGACCGCGCCGAGCGCCGCAAACAGAATGGGCGCCGTAATGCGGATCACGGAGAAGAGAAACTCCGTTTTCAGGATCGTTTCCAGCAGTTGACTCCACATTACGCTTCACCCCCTTCTGCGTTGAACGTC
>JAYFPQ010000117.1:0-2548 GCA_034927595.1 Christensenella sp. | reverse complement strand
CCAAAGAGCCCCTTTAGGGGCAAAAAGTAAGATGATACATGGTAGCTTGAACACCGTGAAAGCAGCGCCTTGAGGCGCATGTAGGCACCACGGGCTTATAGCCAAAAGCAAGCCACCCGTTTTACGGGTGGTCTTGACTGCTTGCGCGATTTACCGGTACCAGAGCGTCATGAGCAAGCCAATCAGCGTAATTGCACCGTTGAGCAGGTTATGCGCCAGCATCGGGCCAAGGATGCTGCCGGTTTTCTTCAGCAGGATTCCGTAATAAACGCCGAAAATCACGCAGGTGAGCAGCTGCGTTGGATTTAAGTGTGTAATCGCAAACGGGTTGAGGTTGAAGTTGATGTGCGCCAGCGTAAAGACCAGCGTCGCGACGCCGATGGCAACGCCCCAGGCAACGTTCTCCTTCTTGATGAACGTTTGAAAAACGAAGAGCATCGGCGGAATGGTCATGGCGCGAAACAGAATTTCCTCGCTGGTGCCGGAGAGCAGGATTTCGAACAGAAAATTTCCGATGTAGTTTCGCGCGTTCAGTGGATACGCGAGCATGGTGCTATGGCTGTTTGTCCGCGCGACGATCAGGCTGGCCGTCAACTGAAAGACGAACCAGATTGCGGTGAAAATCAGCACGCTGCGCAGAGCATAGGGAAACTTGTTGGAATTAAGCCCAAATGCGGTCAGCTTTTTTCGGGAAATCAGCGCGAACAGGAGAATCACCGCAAACGCGATGATCGCCTGAAACACGTGGTGCACCGAGATGACCAGATAGCAATTCGACGGGTCCCAAAGCATCACCGTCTTTGTCGCTTCCAGGGCGAGGCTGTAGGCGGCGGAGCTGATGAGCGTAACTGCGACGAACAGAACCGCGACAAACAGCGGAATGCTCAGCCAGAGCAGATGCCGCAGGGGATTGTTTTGTAAAGACTTGGATTCCATATCGGTTGACTCCTGTTGAAAGAGAGTGGTTCTGCGCATAAGAATTGCACCGTCTTTCGAGCGGTGCAAAAATAATTCATGTTGCGCGACAGACGCGGGGGATTTACAGCCCCAGCGCCTCGTGTACGCGGCGCATGCCCTCGATGCTCATGGCAATGACCTCTTCGAGCGGCATTCCAAGCATCTCGCAACCGCCGAGGATGACCTCGCGGTTCACGCCAGCGGCAAAGCCCTTGTCCTTGAACTTCTTCTTCACGCTGGAAACTTCCATGTCCATCACGCTGCGGGAGGGGCGCATATACGCCGCCGCCGTGATGAGGCCGGTCAGCTCGTCGATGGTATAGAGCACGATCTCCATCTTCTGTTCGGGTTTCACGTCCGCGCAAAGACCCCAGCCGTGCGCAAGCACCGCGTGGATGACGTCCTCGCCAAACCCGGCTTCGGCCAGCAGGCGCGGGGCAACCTTGAGGTGCTCCTCCGGCCACTGCTCGTAATCCACGTCGTGCAGCAGGCCGACGATGCCCCAATAGTCTGCGTCCTCGCCGAGCTGCTCGGCAAAGTAACGCATAACGCCCTCGACTGCATAGCCGTGCCGCAGCAGAGCCTCGCTCTTGTTGTATTGCTGGAGAAGCGCCAGCGCTTCGTCTCTGGTCTTGGTTGACATGAACATCGCCTCCATTTTGGATATCACTTTTTCACGTAGAAGACACCGGACTTCGGTTAAAAAAGGCCGAAGGTTCGCTGTGTCTTCTGGACATTTCCAATTATCATACATCACACAATTGGATTTCGGCAATATATTTTAGAATCTTTTCTTGACATGTGTTATGCTAGATGATATCATTCAAAATTGACTTATGATCACATTACTATGGCGGCCTGTCCCCCAAAGCGGGGAAAGGGGCATTGTGCGCCCTGAAACACGCTTTCGGCAAAAAGAGGCACATAACAGTTTGATTATAAGGCATTTTTCGAGTTTTGTGCGAAATATCAGCAAAGACACGACCTGCAACCGTGTCGGCAAGGGGAGTACGCGATGATGCATGACGTTCAAATGGGCAGACAGACGCGAAAGAGCTTTTCCAGAATCCGAGAAGTTCTCGATATGCCGGACCTCATCGAGGTTCAAAAGAATTCTTACTACCGATTCCTCAAAGAAGATCTACGAGAGGTTTTCGACGATATTTCCCCGATTACCGACTATTCCGGCAAACTGATACTAGAGTTTGTCGATTATCGAATCGATCTCGACAATCCAAAGTACTCCATGGAGGAAAGCAAAGAGCGCGACGTGAACTACGCCGCGCCGCTTCGCGTTGTCGTCCGCCTCATCAACAAGGAGACCGGCGAAGTCAAGCAGCAGGAAGTCTTCATGGGCGATTTCCCGCTCATGACGCCGCAGGGCACCTTCATCATCAACGGCGCGGAGCGCGTCATTGTTTCGCAGCTCGTCCGCTCGCCGGGCGTCTATTTCTCCGAGAGCATCGACAAGGTCGGCAAACAGCTCTTCTCCGCGCAGGTAATTCCGAACCGCGGCGCCTGGCTGGAGTACGAAACCGACAGCAACGGCATTCTCTACGTCAAGATCGACCGTCAGCGCAAGGTGCATATT
>JAYFPQ010000039.1:0-31016 GCA_034927595.1 Christensenella sp. | reverse complement strand
GCCGGGCTTGATGACCTGCCCATTGATCATGGACGCGCCTTTCTCAACGTTGAATGCACGGTTCGGAATAAAGACCGTTCGCTGTTCTTCGGTGTCCTCCGCCGTACCCTTGAAGTCGTAGGTGGTGGTGTACTTGCCAATCAGTGTCGTATGCGCCATGAGATCCGCTTTTGTAATGGAGGGCGGAACCGTCGTCAGCGTCGGTTGCAAAGTTGTTTGAAACTGGTTGGAGGCGATGGCCTGCTTGACCAGTTCGACGGTGGAGGCAACATCCAGACCGTACCCTTCGGTACCGTCCGTGTAGTTAAACGTCGGCTTGCCGCTGCTGGAGAAGTCTACTGTGAAGGTGGCATCCACGGGCGCGGCGCTAGCGGAAGCGTTGATTTCGTTTAACCGCGCGGTCAGCGCAGCCTCGTCGACGGTAAACGCCGAATAATAATCCTGATTTGCGCCACCGGAAAGTGCCTGCGCCAACACCTCGTCGAGGTTTGAACTCAGGTTGAGATCCGCGCCGGAGAGGGTGGCGTTCAGTCCGCCGCTGGCAAGCGTGATGGAAATCTTCGAAATCGTATCGTTCAGGTTCGATTCTAACAAAGGCCGAACTTCGTCTACGGTCTTGCCGGTCACATCCGTCCAGTTGACCGAAACTCCGCTGCGAAACTTTCCGGTCTCGAGATCAACCTCAACCGGAGCGGCGCAGCTGCGAAACAGTACGACAACCGCAACCACAATAAGCCCCAAAAACAGAAGGCTCATGAGGGACAGGATCAGGCGGCGCTTGCGAATCTTTGCACGGCGCGCATTCCCGCGCTTGGAGGAACCGCTGCCGTTTCCACGCTGGGGCGCCTGATAATATTCCATTGATCCATTTCCGCCATTTGCGTACGTGGTTTGCCGAACAGGCCGATCCCCGCTGCGACTGGAATTCGATTGCGATGATTTTGTTGTGTCGGGCAGTCCCGAGTATTTTTCGTACATGGCGGTCCTTCTAAATATTATTTACATTGTGCAAGCACTGCGAATGGCGCAGGTTTCAATGCACTCACCCCATATTATACACATAATCACCGGTTCAGGCAACCGTTCGCAAGGCAGTAAATCGGAAGGATGTGTTGCAAACCCGTAAACAATTCGGAGTTTTTTGTCGCGTTGCGGCGCAAAGTGGGAATTGCTATTGACAGAATCTGAAAATGCGGTAGTATTAAATGAACGTGTTCATCTAATAATACGTGATGGGATGAGGGAGAACAAATGCGAAGAAAGAACCAGGAACTCCGGCAGTGTTTGCTGGACTGCGCGCGCAGAATTGAATGCGCCGAAGGCGCGGATGGACTCAGCATTCGAAAGCTCGCCTCGGAAGCTAACATAGCGATCGGCACGGTATACAACTATTTTGAGAGCAAGCAGGAAGTTCTGCTCGCCATGACCGAGGAGTACTGGAATGACGCATTACGAGAAATGCAGGGCAGCATCACCGCCGAACGTTTTTCCGAGCAGATTCGCCAGATTTACGCGTTTCTGGCGGAAAAGCTGAACGACTGCGCGAAGGTGCTTATGATGAGCCTTCGGGAGGACGCGGAGAGCGGGCGCGCGCGGATGACTTCCATGCAGGGAACGGTCGTTCAAGCACTGGTGCGGCGGCTGGAGAACGATTCATCGATTCGAAAGAACATTTGGAGCGAATCGTTTTCAAAGGAAGCGTTTGCCTCGTTTGTGCTCGACAATCTGTTTGTCGCGTTGCGACAGCCGCGCGAGGAAGTCGATTTTCTCGTTGAGATCATTGAGCGGATTCTATATTCGGCGGATCGATCCGGCAGGAACGAGCCGTAAGGCAATTGACACAACGGACAAATATCAAAAATTCAGACAGGAGGAAAAGACGATGGCACAGGCATTGGCGGAAACCATTTTCGACGTATTGTATCTATCGTTTGCGGTTGCAATCGGGATATTTCTATTCATCAAAGGGGGAAAGGGAACGCTCGTTCGTAAATTCGGATTGATGGCGATCATTCTCGGCGCGGGGGATGCATTTCATCTTGTTCCGCGCGCCATCGCGCTCTGGACAACCGGTTTGGCGGCAAACGCAGCTGCACTTGGAATCGGCAAACTCATTACGTCGATTACGATGACGGTGTTCTACGTGATTCTCTACTACATCTGGCGGGAGCGCTATCAAAAGAGTGGCGTGGTCGCGTTGGACGTGAGCATGTGGGCGCTGGCCGCGACGCGCGTCGTACTCTGCGCGCTGCCACAGAACGACTGGCTCAGCGCGAACCCGCCGCTGCTCTTTGGCATTCTGCGGAATGTTCCGTTTGCGATAATGGGTATTCTGCTGATTGTGCTCTTCGCAAGGGAAGCGAAGCGAGCAAATGACGGCGTGTTTCGCTGGATGTGGCTCGCCATCACGCTCTCGTTTGCGTTTTATCTGCCGGTCGTGCTGTTTGCCGACCAGATTCCGATGATCGGAATGCTGATGATTCCGAAGACGCTGGCGTATGTCTGGATCGTCGTAATGGGCATTCAGCTCTATCGCCAATCGAAACAGGAGGCGTAATGTTATGACCAAACGCTATTTCAACGCAGCCATCGTCTATGCGATTCTCGCGATGGTTGGCGGCGTATTCTACCGGGAGTTCACGAAGTATCTGGCTTTTACGGGCAAAACGAATCTTTCGCTCGTGCATGCGCACTATTTCGTGCTCGGTATGGCATTCTTTCTGCTTCTGGCGCTGCTCGAAAAGGCGTTTGCATTCTCCGCGCGAAAGGGCGTGAAGGGCTGGCTTACGGTATACCATGTCGGCTTGAATCTGACGGTAATCTGCCTGGTTCTGCGCGGGCTCGCGCAGGCAACGCAGGCGACGCTTTCCAGCGGACTGAATGCGTCGCTTTCCGGTGTGTCCGGCATCGGGCATATCCTGCTGGGCACGGCGATGCTCGCGCTGCTGTTCCTCATTCGCAACAGCGCGACAAAGCAAACTGCATAATTTGATAGACGGCACAAAAAAAGCACGACGCAGGTCGTGCCTTTTTGCTTAACCGATGTTGGAGTCTGCGCAGAGACAAAACGGATGACCCGATGGATCGAACATGGTTACGAATTCCTCCTCCGCGCTGCCAAACTGCGTTTCCGCGCGCCTCGCGCCCAGAGAGATGGCTCGTTCCACCGCGAGCGGCACATTTGGTACCTGAAAGTCAAAATGCATCTGTTTTTGCTGATAGCCCATTTTTTCCGGCCAGACCGGGGGAATGTAGTCCTCCTCGGAATGGAACAGGAAGACGATTCCGTTTTCGCTGGTGAGCGCGGGGCGGCCAAACAGCGTTCCGCGTTTCCAGCCGAGCAGAGACTCGTAAAACGAACAGAGCGACTGCTCGTCCTCGCAGTCGATCATGATGTTGCCAAGCCGAATTTCGGTGCTCATTGTTCAAAACTCCCTTCGGGGCAGATCTCGTCAATTGCGGGCGTTCGATCCGCGCGAAGCAGCAAAAGCGTCAGCACCAGCAGCGCGGCGGGAATCCAGATGGCTCGCTCTAGCAACAGATTGGTGCTGACCATTCCGAAGATCGCTCCCGCAATAAAGACGAGAATGATGCCAAAATAGTGTAAACTGTTCTGCAAAAAGGATCGCTCGCGGGTTTGAAAATAGCAAAACAACTGCTCCGTTCCGCTGCGCAGGTTTCCCGTGCACATCGTGGTGGCGTAGGTGAGTTCGTGCAGCGTGCGGAAGCTCTCCACCTGAAGCGCGCAGACGAGCGAGATGGCGATGTTCACGTACGGATTCAGATTGCCGTCCGGCACAAACCCGATGCCGCATAGCAGCACGATTTCAATACCGAGCACGAGCTGACGCCAATGGAACGCGCGGCTGCCCTGATAGCGGCTCTTGATCCATTCCGCGAGCAGTACACCCGCGGCGAACGCGAGAATGGGCAGCAGGTAGCGAAGCGCATCCGAAAAATGCCCTTCCGAAATGCGAAGGCCGAGCAGCACCATATTACCGGTCTGCGCGTTGGCAAAGACCTTGCCGCGGGAAACGTAGGTATATCCGTCGAGAAACCCGCCAACCAAGGCGAGGATGGAGCCGATGAAAAAGGTTTCGGCGCGCAGACGGACGGCTTGTCTGCTTTGCTGTGTTTGTTTTGAGTGGTCTGTGTGTTCGGTTTGTTTCATGAAAGCACCTCTGTTAACGCAGACAATATAGCACATTCGGCAGAAAAAATAAACACGTAGAACATCCAAGAACGAACAACTTTCGAACACGGTATTTCGCTGAAAGATCACAGATCGAAGGACTGGTTCATGATATGATAAAGATATATAGCGAAATAATACGAAAAGACGATTAAGAGAACACGTGAGATGCAAAAAGGAGGAACAGCATGAAACGATGGAGTCTTTTTCTTGCGGTTGGCGCAGCGCTGCTTCTGATAGGCTGTACCAACACCGCACCTTCCGGAAATGACACGGCGACCGATGCGGTCTCCGCCGCAACCGAGGCGCGCTATCGCGACGGCGAACTGCGCGAATACGAGGGGACGCGGCTGGACCCGGCGGTCGGTCCGCGGGACAATTCCATCAGCGGCATTCAGCAGATCAAGGAACAGGACGTGCAGCTTGCAATCGACGGTCTGGTCGATTCACCGCAGAACTACTCTTACGCGGATGTAACTGCGCTGCAGAGCGAAGAACGGCTCGTCCGGCTCGACTGCGTGGAGGGCTGGAGCGCCACCATTCTCTGGAAGGGCGTTCCGATGAGCACACTGCTGGACGCGGCGGGCGTGCAGCCCGAGGCGAACACCGTGATCTTTCACGCAACGGACGGATACACAACATCACTGCCGCTGAGTGAGATACAGGAAAAGAACCAACTCCTCGCCTACGATGCAAATGGAATCGCGCTGCCTCCGCAGATGGGCTATCCCTTCATCTTTGTGGCGGAGGACAAGTGGGGCTATAAATGGGCGCGCTGGGTCAACCGAATTGAGCTGTCTTCCGACGAGTCCTATCAGGGATTCTGGGAAAGCAACGGCTATAGCAACGAGGGCAACCTGAGCGAACCTTCGCGGTAAAGACCGAAGGTTTCTTGCACAAGGATTGTCTTCCGTATAAAAGCTATTTCCAAAGAATCAGCTCGGACAACGGCTGGCGTGTTTTTTCGCGCTTGGGCGGCTCCGCGCGGTAACCAAACCCGGCCATCACGGACACGCCAAACTGCGCCGGATCGAACAAACCCTCTCTGACGAGCAGCTCGTCCACCGCGCTGCGCTGGAATCCCTCAATCGGGCAGGAGTCGATGCCGAGCATGGCTGCGGCGGTCATCATGTTTGCCAGCACGATGTAGGTCTGCTTGCTCGCCCAGTCAAACATCGCACGCTCGCTCTCGAGCAATTCAAAGTCGCTTTCCTGAAAGTTGCGATATTTTGCACGCCGCTGCTCGGCAACCTCCGGTGGGAGAAGCTGAACATCCCGCATGATGTGCGAAATATAGTCCGCGGAGGAGAGCAGATCCGGTGTTTTTCGCGCGAGAAGAATCACGAAGTGGCTCGCGCCTGCGAGGCTGTTTCGCGCGCCCCACGCGAACGGATCGAGCGCCTGCTTGATGTTCGCGTCCGACAGGACGATCATCTTCCACGGCTCAAACCCAAACGAGGTCGGCGAGAGACGCGCCGCCTCCAGAATCGTTTCGAAGTCCTCGCTCGGGATCACCTTCGCAGGATCAAATTTCTTGCAGGCAAAGCGAAATTGAAACACGTTAAGCACCTGCTTGTTGCGTTCGGACGGATTCATCGATGTATCCTCCTGATTGTTTTCTCCACTGTAACACGAAAAGAGCGGGATCGAAACTGGAAAAGTTACGATCCCGCTCTTTCTTGCATTCAAATCTTCAAACGACTCTACTTACTTTGTGATTCCATTTGCACAATGTGCTTGAACTTTCCGCTGCCTGCCTGCTGCTTTGGCGCGTCCTGCGACAGGGTGAGCATAACATTGTTAACGCCCTGCGTCGCGAGAAAGCCAAGCAGCGCCTGCTTTGCCTGCTCGAACGCGTCCGAACGCGCGATTTCTTCCGCGGGTTCCAGCCGCAGTTCCAGCTGGTTGCCGGGGTAAGCGAGCAGCTGGAACCGTTTCATCGCGTGCACCTCTTTGAGCACCGCGTAGATAGAAAGCGGCGCAACCTTTACGCTTCCTCCGTCAACCGAAAAGGTCAATACGTCGTCCGTCCGCCCCTCCAGGGTAAGCCAGGGGAGGGGATTGCCGCAGGCACAGCGCTCGGAGTGCCGAACGACGCGATCCGTAATCTCGTAGCGTAGAAACGGCTGCGTGAAGTTAAACAGGTTCGTAACCAGAATCTTGTCGGACTGCGTGCCATCCGGAACGGGCCGGTTTTCCGCGTCGACCGGTTCTACCAGAACCCAGTCCTCGTTGATGTGGAAGTGGTGTTCCGTGCATTCGCAGGCGATGGTGCCAGCCTCCGTGCAGGAATAGGAGGTCTGCACGTAGCAGTCGAACGCCTCGGACAAACGGGTTCGAACCTGCTCCGAGAGATACTCGCCGCCCGTCATAATGAGCACCGGTTTGATCTTCAAGCGGCCGCTTTTTTGCTCGTCGACGAGCAGATCCAACTGCGAAGGGTAGCCGCCGAGCATCGCGGGTTGAAACGCGTTCAGTCGAGCGACAATCTCGTCCGTTGGCAGCAATGCGCTGGTTAGAGCCATCTGGCGCTTTTTCCAGGGCATTGCGAGCAGGCGCGCGCGAATGGAGCTATTCGACAGATAGAACCCTCCCGTTGCGAACACGCCGATTGTTTTGCCGCCGCGTAGCATGAGCGCACGAAGATCCTCTGCGCGGGTGATGCTGCGCATGGTGTTGACCGCACCCATGACATTATTCGTCGTGTCGTCGCAGAGCGCAACCAGCGGATTTCCCGTTGAGCCGCTCGTGGTAAAGACGAGATACTTTCCGTGAAATTTCCGGCCTACGTGATCCAGATCGCGCATGTATTCGTTCAAATCGTCCAGTCGAACGGAGCGGTCGGTCGGCCACTCATCGAACCGCGCCATCAACTCGCGTTTGTTCACGGGCGGCAGATCGTCAAGCGTCCAGTTCTCCGGCAGGTTACGATAAAGCTCCTGATAGAGCGGGCTATTCGCGCGCGCATACTCGACCATCTCCCGCAACCTGCTCTTTTGCAATGCGACGCGCTGCGTTTCATCCATCTTACGATATTGTGCGCAGAGACGCATTCCCCGTAACAATCCAATCCGCATGTTAACCCTCCTGTTTCACCACTCCGTAGAGCAGATAATCGATGTATGCTTTCATCTCCGCCTGAATTTGCGCCGCATGTTCAAAGAACTCGAACGGCTTTTCGCGGTAGATTAGCAGAAATTTTTGATTGATCGCGCCGACATAGAGCGAAAGCGCATCGAGCAGCGTGGGATCGTTGGGGTTGCTCAGCGGCAGGGTGGAAATGGCGCGTGCGAGCACTTCCCGCGAGGCTTTCGTCGTAACAGCGAGATAGTTCGAAAACAGCGAGAGTTTCTCCGCGGAGATCTCGGCGGAAGAGTCCCGCGCCGCCAGATTGACAAACAGCGTTTCTGCTGGGAAGTCCCGGCAAAGGCGAATCTTCTCATCCATCGTAAAGAACAAAACACTGTAAAAATCGTTTTGTGTTGCTTCGGGCGTTTGTGCGATCAACCGATCCAACGCGCAGCGCAGACAGACTAGATAGAAGGACTTTTTTGAGCCAAAGTAGTGAAACAGAAGTCCCTTCGAAATCCCCGCATGCTGTGTAATCGTGTCCGTGCTGGCATCGGGGAAGGATTTTTGCGAGAACTCCTGAATGCCCGCCTGCAAGATAAAATTTTGCTTCTCCGGCGACAACTTTTCGAACGCTTCAATTCCCATAAACGCACCTCCTGGTATTGACTGACGAGTCAATCCTGGAGGATCATACAATATATTGACTGGCGAGTCAATACCAAAAGAAACATTCGCAATAATTCTGCTTGACTTTGCCACGGTGTCAAGGATTATGCTTATATCGCAATCCGGATTGCAGTTTCTATGAGGAGGAACAACGTGTTTAAGATTGGCGAATTCTCGCAGTTGGTTCGCGTTTCGCCGCGCATGCTGCGGCATTATGAAAAGTGCGGGCTTCTGTACCCAGCCGAAATCGACCCGTATACCGGCTACCGGCAATACAGCGCGGGGCAGATTGCACTTCTTTCGCGCATCACGGCTCTTCGCGATACGGGGTTTTCGATTGAGCAAATCGGGGATATTCTGGCGCACTGGGACGACGTCGCCTATCGCAACCACGCGTTCTCCGAACAGTCGGCCGCGCTTCGAAGGAACATTGAAGTGGATGAAGGACGACTTCAAAAGCTCATGCAAATGAGCGGAACACTGCAAAAGGAGAAGATATTTATGCCTTACGAAGTAGAACTGAAAAAACTCGATGCGGTCAAGGTGCTGTCCTTACGGGGCACAATTCCGCAGTACAATCAAGAAAGCCTGCTTTGGGAGAAGCTGGGCCGCTACATTGGCGAACACCAGATCGCCTGTCACAACGACGGATACTCCACCTATTACGACGAGGAATACAAGGACAGCAATCCCGACGTGGAGGTGGCGATTCCGGTGGACGAGCTTGGCAAAAGCCAGGGCGAATTTGTGTTTCAGGAATATCCGGCGGTCGCGCTCGCGGCGACACTGCGCTTTTCCGGCCCGTTTGACGGCGGCTACGACGCGGCGGGCGAGCAGCTCGCGCAATGGATTGAGCAGAACGGCTACGCGTTTGCGGGGCATCTGCGCGGCCACGTGATCGTCTCGCCGGACGAACAGCCAAACCCGGAACACTGGCTCACCGAGCTGCAGGCGCCGGTGCGCAAAATCAAGTAGCGTTCAAAACGTACGCAAAACAAAAAGAGGTTCCGATTGGAGCCTCTTTTCTGCTTGATAATCGATGCGTTACTTCGTCAATGGCTGGCAGTTACTACAGTAGTAGACCGCGCCGCCGAGGTATGCTTCCTTCGTAATCGTGCCGCCGCATTGCGGGCAGGGGAAGGCCAGCGTGTTCTTCGAGAGCTTTGTTCGATAGCCGCCGGGATTGCCGAAGAAGTCCTTCTCCGTGTCCCGACCGCCGCGCTCGGTCATCTCGCGAAGCGTAGTGACGGTTGCCTCCAGCAGGCGCATTTGTTCCTCCGGCGAGAGTGAGCCGATCTTGCGTTTCGGATGAATGCCCGCGTTGAGCAGAATATCCTGCAATACACCGTTGCCAATGCCGGGAAAGCGCTGTTCCGTCGCCAGAAACGCCTTTGCGCTGAGCGTGGGCTTGCTCGCGGAAAACAGCGCGCGAAAATAGGACTCAAATGCGTCGCTGAACGGCGAGATCGCGGCTTTGCTCTTCTGGTAATACGGGTTGTCGTACGCTTCGTCGTGCAGCACGATGCCGCCGTACATCGCAACCGTAAAAACGAGCGCGGAGCCGTCCTCGAACCGGATGAGCAGTTGATGGTCGCCGGAAGCTTCTCCGCTTTCCAGAAAACGCAGGTTCACGCCGTCGCTGACGCAGAGCGCGAGGCCGTTGTCGAGCAGCAAATCGAGCTGGCTGCCAAAGCCGCTCGCGCCTGTCAGCACTGCGCTGCGCATCCGTGCGTCGTAGTCCGCCGGATCTCCTGCAAACCAGCAGAATTTATGCGGCTTGGAGGGCGGCAGGACGGCGAGAATCCGTCTGCCCGCAATGGATGCATTGAACTGCTTGGAGAACGCAAGCACCTCCGGAAGTTCCAACATCGAATCGCCTCCTTACAAATAAGACAGAACGAATTCACGTGAAATCGCTCCGTATGGAACGATTATAGAAAAAAACGAAGTTTCGTTCAATCCGAAATCGTATAGCTCGTCTCCACCTCGACGTTGCCTTTGATCGCGAGCCAGACAGGGGAGATCAGCTCCGCCTGATGCAGCACGGCCTCCATATCCGCGGCAGAGATTCCATTGCCTGCGACGGTGACGTGAAACAGAATCTTGCTCAGCGAAATCGGCTGCTCGCGGCGAATTCCTTCCGCGTGTACGGAATAGTCCTTAGCAGGCTTGCCAAGGCGCATCAACAGAGCGACAATTGCGGTACTCACGCAGCCGCAAAAGCACATGAGCAGCGCTTCCAGCCCGGCAAAACCGGTGTCTTCGCCAAGCGGCGGAACATAGTCGAACGGAATGCTCAAGTCGGGGTGGTCGTCGGACACGGCTTCGAAGTGCACCTTTTGCCCGACGCGTTTGAGATTGACACTCAGGTTATCCATAGTAGCCTCCAACTTCAAATAAATCGATCATTCATTATCGAATTACCTTATACTACATCGTTCACAATTGGCTTGTCAATTGCTTTTGCAATTGTTACACAAATTTTCATTGCACCAGGTTTAATTGTGAAAAATAGCGTATAATGGTCGGAAAAGAAATCGTAAAAAGCGAGATCGAAAGGATATGTTCGTATGGAGCAGACGGAAACGAACGCAGTAAAAAACGATACGCGAGCGGAGTTTCAAACGAGAATCGGCTGCCTTTCACATAGTCAAGCGTACCTCGACTTTTGCGAAGAGGTGTACGGCTATCGTCTCGCGCTGCTCAATATGATGGATCGCGAACAGATCGACACGCTGACGAAGCTGCTCGCGCTGGATGCGTCCGATACGCTGCTCGATTTGGGTTGCGGTTCCGGCAGTCTGCTGAACCACCTTGTTCAGCAATCGGGGTGCAACGGCATCGGCATGGACCAGCTGGATCGAAGCAATGTTCTCTGCGTGGACGAGCGGATCACGTATATTGAGGCGGACATGCGCGCGATTCAACAGATCGAGCTTCAGCCAACCGCGACCATCTGCGTGGACAGTCTTTACTTTGTCGAGAGCCTGGACGATATCCTGCTGACTCTTCATCGAAAACAAAAAAACCGAATGTTCCTGTTCTTTTCACAATATCTGTTTGAACCGGATGAGCAGAAAGGTCGACTCAAGGCCGATAACACCGGTCTCGCGGAGGCGCTTCATCGTACGGGTATTCCGTATACGGCAATCGATTTCAGCGCAAACGAACGTGCGCTTTACGAACGCTCGATCCGAGCACTCGACCGGCTCCAACCAGCGTTTGAACGGGAGGGCAACCTCGAACTCTGTCACCAGAAAATGCAGGAAGATTTGTTTGGAAAACAGCTCTATGAGCAGGGTCGCGCGAGCCGATTTCTGTATCTCGTACCCGCGCGTATTTCGTAAGAATGTAGGATAAAGACAATTTCACAAAAAGTTAGGGGAACGATATGATTCGGGAGATCAATCTAGGCAGCACGGAAAGCGTGCTGGAAGAGCCGTTTACCAAGGGGCTGGGCAACCTGAAATTTCACCATCCGGCGGGTACGTTTGCCATTACCCCGGCGAGCAACATTCTGTTTCGGGCGATCATCGCTCATGCGGATCTGCTGCACGGGACAGGCTTCGATTGGGGCAGCGGAATCGGCTGTCAGGCGATTCTTGCGGCGCGCATTCCGGCGGTGCGGCTGGTCTACGGGCTGGAGATTTCCGAAGCGAACGTAATGATTTCAAAGCAGAACGCAGTGGAAAACGGCGTGGAGCAGAAGGTTCGCTCTATTTACTCGGATTCCTATTGCCCGTTTGATGAGGAGGAAGCGCGGGAGATTGCCGCACTGCAAGGAACGGTTGATTTTGTGGTGTCGAACCCGCCGTCCAGCGAAGGGGACGATGGCTTCTCGTTTCGACGAATGGTGCTCGAAGGCGCGAAAGATTTCTTAAAACCGGGCGGAATCGTGCTGATCAACGCATCGTTTCAATACGGAAGCGAGCGGGTGCTTTCGCTTGCGAAACCGGAATCCGGCTATCGCTATCTGGGCGTTGCCGCCAGCACGGAGCGCGTGCCGTTTGACCTGACCCGAGCGGACTTATTGTCTTGCTTGCGCAATTACGCGTTGGAGGAGCATCGAGGTGGAATGCGCTATACGTTCTTTGCCAATGCGGAGGAAGACGAGCGGATGCTGGACGCGCGCAGCGCCCTGCGCAATTACGAAGAACACGGCGTCAGCCCGTACACGAAATGGCAGACGCATCTGTTTGAGCGGATTTCCGCGTGATCACGAAGTACCACCCGGATGACGCATGATTGACCGAATTTCGAACGCCGACTATCGCTTTGTTGCGCGAACGATCTGAATGTTGTCTCGCGTGAAGAACGTTTGATCCTGAAACCCTGCTTTGCCCAGTGTTCGAATAATCTCGCGCGGGGAATAGAACCGAACGTCGCCATCCTTCATAAGCGGAACGAGTGGATTGCAGAGAATTCGAACGACGGCAGGATAATATACCTCGGCGATCGTAATCGTTCCGCCATTCTTCAATAAGCGATACGCCTCGCTTGCGAAGCGGGCAACATGCGGAAAATGATGATACGAAGCAGAGACGGTGATTGCGTCAAACATCCGATCCGCAAAGGGAATCTCGTCGCAGGTGCCGACGCAGAACGTCATATCCGGGTTCAGCCGCTTTGCTTCGTGGATCATATTTTCCGAGATGTCGACGCCATAACCTGCGATATCGGCCTGTTCCGCGAATTGTTTCAATAGTCTGCCGTTTCCGCAGGCAACATCCAACAACTGATATCCCGGCTTTAGCTCGACGGATTCCAGCAGAAGCTTCTTGAAGTTCTCGGTGAATTTGCCTTCGAAGCTGGAATCGTAACCAACCGCCTTGCTGTCGTAAGCAATCTTCGAGCGCTGTTCAAAACGGTTCATTGTAGAATTCCTTTCGATCAATGAAATCTTGCTTATAAATCAACGATTACCCTGTAGAAATGAGATGTCCTATATAGCAAAAGAAGAGGTTCCAAATCGGAACCTCTTTTTCTTTGGTCTGGGTGATAGGATTTGAACCTACGGCCTCTTGACCCCCAGTCAAGCACGCTACCAAACTGCGCTACACCCAGACGGCGTTGATTATGATAGCATTTGGGAGGAAAAATGTCAATAAGTGGTTCCGGGGTTTCTCGCAGTGAAAGAGAGAAATGCGAAATATAGATACTTCGATTAAGATCAACGAATCAAACGCTCGGTATATACAGGTCATTCCTTCAAGAACAAGCGAAAGATTAAATCCATGTAAAATGTTAAATCCGTGTAAAAGAGATCGAAATCTTATGTTATACTGCATCTTGGGTAAAATTGCATGATAGCGGGGGAAATGGAAACGAAATGACCATCACTTTGTCCGATTTCATATCGCGCATTACAAGCAATCCAGCGTTGTTGATCACGGTGTTGCTTACGTTGGGCGTTATTATGGTCAATGGCTGGACGGACGCGCCAAACGCGATTGCAACGTGCATTTCGACGCGCGCAATGCGGCCACGTTCGGCAATTGCCATGGCAGCACTGTTCAACTTTTTCGGCGTGCTCGTGATGACCTTGCTCAACGCAACCGTTGCGCAGACAATCTACAACATGGTCGACTTTGGCAGCAACGCGGGCGACGCAACCATTGCGCTTTGCGCGGGCATGTTTGCCATCGTACTGTGGGCAACCATCGCCTGGTGGTTCGGCATTCCAACCAGCGAGAGCCATGCGCTGATTGCCGGTATCTCCGGTGCGGCGGTGGCGATTCAAAACGGGTTTGCGGGCATCAATGGGTCCGCCTGGCTCAAGGTCATCTACGGGCTCTTGCTTTCCTCCGTGCTGGGGTTTGCAATGGGCTTTGGCACGTCAAAGTTGATTCAGCTCTTGTTTAAGAAGGTCGAGCGGCGACACGCGGATCGCTTCTTTACAAAAGGACAGATTGCCGGCAGCGCGGCCATGGCGTTCATGCATGGCGCGCAGGACGGGCAAAAGTTCATTGGCGTGTTTCTGCTCGGCACGTTCCTTGCGGGTGGTCAAACGGACGTGACCACGTTTGTGATTCCCATTTGGCTCATGATTCTTTGCTCGCTGGTGATGTCGCTGGGCACGTCGATTGGTGGCCTTCGCATCATCAAGGCGGTCGGCATGGACATGGTCAAGCTCGAAAAATATCAGGGCTTTTCGGCAGACATCGCGGCGGCGGGCTGCCTGCTGATCTCGTCACTCACGGGCATTCCGGTGAGCACGACGCATACGAAAACGACCGCGATTATGGGTGTTGGCGCGAGCAAACGCCTCAGCACGGTCAATTGGGGCGTGGTCAAGGAAATGGTCTACGCCTGGGTGCTGACGTTCCCTTGCTGCGGACTCGTCGGCTACCTGATGGTCAAGCTGTTCCTGGCAATCTTTTAAACGCGCTGCGCAACACAGTTTACCAATAAAGATTTTATTAGATCGAACACTGGAGGAGAATAACAATGGCGAAGAAGCATTCGAACGAGTATTTCGAGGGGTTTGTCACCGGCATGGAGAGCGCCTGCAAGGCGGCGGAATATCTGGAGGATCTCATTGAGCACTACGATCCAGCCAAGCTGGACGAGCAGGTGGAAGAGATTCACCGCATTGAGCACGAAGCGGACCTGAACAAGCACATGCTCATGCAGAAGCTGGCGAAGGAATTCATAACTCCAATCGAGCGCGAGGACATTATTCTGCTACTCCAGCAGATTGACAACGTGACGGACTTCATTGAGGACGTCGTGCGCAAGATGTTTATGTACAACGTGCATGCGATTCGCTTCGAGGCGGTCGAGTTTGCGTCGATCATCAAGCAGTGCTGCTACGAGTCGCGGGACGCGCTCAAGGAACTGCCCGGGTTCCAGCGCTCGAACCAGCGCCTGATGGACGCAATCGTCAAGGTCAACGAGTTCGAAGAGGCGGGCGACCGGCTCTACTGCACGGCGATGCGTCGGCTCTACTGCGAGAACGCGGAGCCGCTCGAACGAATCACCTGGACCAAAATGTTCGACTGGATGGAAGCCTGTTGCGACGCCTGTGAGGACGTTATGGAGAGCGTCGAAATGGTCGTCATGAAAAACAGCTAATCAATTTATCAATATAGAAACGCGTCTGCATCACACAGGCGCGTTTTTGTTTGGGCTTATTGAACTCGTTTAGCGCCGTTCCAGCAGGAACTGTATCGTATGTTCCAGATGCATTCCGCGCGAGGCTTTCACGAGGATTGTATCGCCGTTTTGCACCAGTTCCGGCAAGGCGGCGAGCAGGTCTTCCTGCGTTGCAAAATATCGCGTGCGCTCCGGAGCAGTTTTCGAGGCGCTTTCGTATAGATAGCGGCTCTCTGTGCCGACGCAGAGGAGCAGGTCGAAGTCGAGTTTCACGGCGTACTCGCCAACCTGCGCATGAAGCTGCTGCGATTGCGTGCCGAGCTCGCGCATGTCCCCCAGAATGCAGACTCGCCGACCGGGGCACTTATACAGAACATCCAGCGACGCCTGCACGGAGGTCGGGTTTGCGTTGTAGGTGTCGTCCACGAGCGTGAAGCGCGGCGTGTGTTTAACGTTCATGCGCCCCGGCAGCGGCTCGTAGGTTTCGATGCCCGCCGCGATTTCCTCCAGCGGCATATCAAGTAACAGCCCGACCGCAACGGCGGCGAGCGCGTTGCAAACGGAGTGCAGCCCCAGCGCGGGCACGTGAATGCGCTGCGTTTGCCCTGCATAATTGGCGGAAAACGACATGCCGTCCAGAATCAAATCCTCGATTTCGGTGGCGCGTACGGCGCAGTGCTCGCCGAGCCCGTAGAGGAGCGCGCCGGGCAGTGTGGAGAGATACTCGTCGTCCCCGTTGGCAACGATGCGTCCGCCCGGACGCATATGCTGGAGCATCTCCGTCTTGCCGCGAAAGATTCCATCCCGCGTGCCGAAGTTTTCGATGTGCGCATAACCAATGTTCGTAAAGAGGCAGATATCCGGCTGTACCATTGCCGAAATGCGGTCGATCTCGCCGAAATGGTTCGTGCCCATCTCAACGACGGCGACCTCGTGCTCGGGTCGGAGCGAGAACAGCGTCAGCGGCGCGCCGGTTTCGTTGTTGAGGTTGCCCTGCGTTTTAAGCACCGAGTAGTGCGCGCCGAGCGCGGCGGCGACGATGTCCTTAGTCGAGGTTTTTCCCGCGCTGCCGGTCAGGCCGACAACGGGAATGGAAAACAGCTCGCGGTAGCGCGCGGCGATTGCCTGCAGCGCGGCGAGCGTATTCGCTACTCGAATGTAAGGCGGGGTGTCGAGTGCGTGTTCGCTGAGCACGAGCGCGGCGCCGTTTGCCCGCGCGGCGGGGATAAACGCGTGTCCGTCGTGGTTTTCGCCGATGATGGGCACGTACAAAGAGCCGGGCGTTGCCTTCCGGCTGTCGATGACCACGTCGCTCGCCGCCGCATCCAGCAGCGAGGCGTCGCCAACATATTCGCCCCCGCAGGCCGCGAGGATATCGCGAAAGAGAAACGTCTTCATGCGTTTTGTTCGCGCTTGAGCGAGAAACCGACAATGGTTTCGCAAAGCGACGCATAGTCGAGCCCGACGTGCTCCGCTTCCTGCGGCAGCAGGCTGGTGGGCGTCATGCCGGGCAGGGTGTTCGCCTCCAGACAGAAGGCTTGCCCATCCTTGGTCAGCAGAAAATCAACGCGGGCATAAACGTCCAGCTTGAGTGCGCGGAACGCCTGAATCGCGGCTTGCTGCACCACTTTGGTCTGCTCCTCCGAAATACGGGCGGGAACGATTTCGTCCGTCCAACCCTTCTGATATTTATGCTGATAATCGTAGAATCCGTGTTTCGGTACAATCTCAATCAACGGCAGTGCGGTCAGTTCGTCTCCGCTGCCGAGAACGCCTGCGGAAAGTTCGATGCCAGAGACATATTCTTCCACGATCAGTTCGTCCTCAAATGCAAATCCGGCTTCGATTGCGCGTTTGAGCTCTGCACGGTCGCGAACAATCTCGACGCCAATGCTCGACCCGCCGCTGTTCGGCTTGACCACGCAGGGGATGGGGAAGTGCTCGGTGTCAAACGGAATGCCGCGGCGCGCAATTGCCCAGTCCGCGGTGAGGATGCCTTCACTGCGCAACAGCGACTTTGTTACGCCTTTGTCCATAGCCAGCGCACAGCCGATGGAGGGGCTGCCGGTGTAGCGAACTCCGCAGAGATCAAAGAACGCCTGCAGGCTGCCGTTCTCGCCGATTCCGCCATGCAGCGCGAGAAAACAGACGTCCGCCGCACGGCAGATTTCGAGCACGCCGTTGCCAATCTGCTCGGAGAAACCGCCTTTTCTGGAAGCGCGAACGGCTTCGAGATCTGGCGCGGCCTCCGGCACGGAGCACGGCGGCAACTGCCCGCTCACCTGAAAGAGATCCTGTATGGAATCGGGCAGTGCATCCACCCCGAAGAACAGATCGATTAAGATTGCGTTGTGCCCTTTTCGACGAAGGGCGTTGGTTACCATGGTTCCGGTGGAGAGGGATACGTCACGTTCGGGCGAGAGCCCGCCGGCGAGGACTGCGATGTTCATATTCGATTTCCTTTCCGAAAGATCGATTCACCCACGTGCCGAACCAAACGGTAGAATACGTTCGGTAGAGAAACGTTCCTAACGTTTATATCACGAAACATGCGATATTTCAATAAAACTTTTCCGGAAACACTATCTTGAAAAGAGCCGTTTCTCGTGTTGTGCCGCCTTTTTTTCATATAAAACACTCCGGAAATACAGTTGCCGGAAACAGTCGATGGGATGGGTTTTTCACAAAAAACATTGTGCAATTGTTTGTTGCGGTAGTATACTCCTAACATGAAGAAGAGTGTAACAAAATGGATTGCCGCTCTTTGCGCGGCGCTGCTGACGCTCGGTGCGTTTGGATGCACGGGCGGTTCCGACTCCGTCATTTCTTCGGCTTTCTCGGGCGCGGACTCCACAAGCGGCGCGCCGCAGCCGACCGCGACCGCGGAGCCAACCTACGGAACCTTCCAGTCAAATCTGCTGCCGAGCACGGCGCACGCGGATGTGACATTTTCCGAGATGACATATCAGCGCCCGGACATCGAAGGCATGCAGGCGCAGATGGATACGCTCAAAAGCGATGTTGAGAGCGGAAAGCCCGTACAGATGCTGATTACCGCTTATCGCGCGCTGCAAAAGCAGTATGCGCATGCGGACTCCATGCTTTCGCTGGCGTATCTGTACTATGCCACCGACGTGACGCAGTCCTATTATCGGGACGAATACGCCTATTTGCAATCGACGCTCAGCACGCTGGACTCGGATATGCAGAACGTTTCCTACGCGCTGTTCGAATCCTCCAGCGAGGCGGAAGCAATGGCCAAGGAATCGTTTGGCGAGGATTATGTCGATTCCATTCTGGAGAGCGACAACTTCAGCGACGCTTCGGTTCAGGAGCTTTCCGATCAGGAAGAACAGCTGATTTTGCAATACGACAACCTCAGCTCAACCTTTACGCTGCTGGACAACGGCAAACGCTGGACGCTCAGCGAGATTGAAAACGACTTGTCCATCAGTAACGACGAGTATTACCGGCTGTATGACGCATACTGCGCCGAACTCAACCGGCAGGCGGGCGACATCTTCCTACAGCTGGTTCAGATCCGTTCGCAGATTGCCGCAAAGCTCGGCTATGCCAACTATTCGGAATACTGTTACGAGAGCTATGGCCGCGATTATTCGCCAAGCGACGCGCGAAAGCTCCACGACGCGGTGAAGCAATACATCGCTCCCGTTTACATCTATGTCAGCGACCGGAACGATTCCTATGACCTTGCGGACGCAACGTTTGCCGAACAGGACTATCTAAGCCAGCTTTCCGTTGCCGCGCAGGATTTCTCGTCATTACTGGACGAGCCGGTGCAATACATGCTGCGGAACAATCTCTATGATTTTTCCTACGGCAAGAACAAGATGGAGAGCAACTTTACGACCTACATTTCCGACTATAACGCACCGTTTATCTTCTCCATGTGGACGGGCGAATCGGCGGATATCTCGACGATTCTCCACGAGCTGGGGCATTTTACGAGCTACTACCACAACGCGGTCGTCGGATACTCCGCAACGGATAATCTCGATCTGGCGGAGGTGGATTCCCAGGCGCTGGTGCTACTCATGATGAAATACTTCGACTCGTTCTACGGCAAGTATGCGCAGGAGGCGAAGACGGAGGTGCTGCTGGACGCGATGTATTCGCTGGTCTCCGGCTGCATGGAGGACGAGTTCCAGCAGGATGTCTATGAAAACCCGAATATGACGCTGGACGAGATGAACGCGCTCTATCAAAAGCTTGCCAGGGAATATGGTCTGGACGACGTCTACGGCTATCAGGGAACCGAGTGGGTGCTCATTACGCATACGTTCCAGTCCCCGCTGTACTACATCAGCTATGCGGTGAGTATCGTGCCCGCGCTGGAGCTCTTTGAGATGGCGCAGACTGACGAAACCGCCGCAAAGAACGCGTATTTCAACATCATGATGCGCGACCCCTACTCGCAATTCATCGAGACCATCGACAAAAACGGCCTGTCGTCTGTTTTTTCGAACGTTACGATCAAGCAGATCGCCGCGATTGTCGACCAGAATACCTGACGAAACAGAACGAACTTGAAGCGGTGCGAAAGCGCCGCTTTTTCGTTTGCCACGCGCAGGACAGGCCGGACGAGGGAATATGTACCGAACATTCAAAAACGCTGAATTGTAAAATTTCGATTCGAGGGATATCGTCGGAAACGTTTCCAATTTGCGCATAAAACCAACATATTTTACGTCGTATATACGTTCAATCCCGAAAAAATGCCCGTTTGATGGGCTTTCCTTATGAAAAAAAGTATGCTATACTAGGACGCGATGCGAAAAAAGGAGTGGACACAAGAACGTGAAAATCGACAACATCATGGAGAGTATCGAGCTTGCGCTCAAGCAGAACCATCAGGTATCCCTGACGGATGCGACGACCGCGCAGCTGCATGATGCGCTGTCCGGGGTAGTCATGGCGGAGATCGCCGATCGTTGGTATGAAAGCAGACATGCGCACGAGCGCACGAGAGAAGCTTATTATTTCAGCGCGGAATACCTCGTTGGGCGCACAATATATAACAACCTGTTTGTCACGGAGCTGCTGCCCGAAGTGAAGCAAGCGTTCGCCGAACGCGGCCTGGACCTCGCGATCTTTGAGGACATTGAGGACGCGGCGCTGGGCAACGGCGGTCTCGGTCGGCTCGCGGCCTGCTTTTTAGACTCGGCGGCAACGCTGAACCTCCCGCTGGACGGCTACGGCATTCGCTATAAATACGGCCTGTTTAAACAATCGTTTGCGGATGGGTTTCAGGTGGAGTCCGCGGACGACTGGCAGCGCTTTGGCGACCCCTGGAGCAGACGGCGCGACACCCACGAAATGCTGGTTTCGTTTGCGGACGTGACTGTCCGCGCCGTTGCCTACGATATGCCCGTCATCGGCTACGAAACGGACAACATCGGCACGCTGCGGCTCTGGCAGAGCGAGGCGATTTCGGAGTTTGATTTCAAGCTCTTTAATGATCAGGAATATGCGCTCGCGGTGCTCGAAAAGAACGCCGTCGAGGACATTACCCGCGTACTGTACCCGAACGACTCCACGGAAGCGGGCAAGAAGCTCCGGCTCAAGCAGCAGTATTTCCTGTCCAGCGCGAGCTTGCAGGATATTCTCTATCGCTTTAAGCGCGAGAGCCGCCCGATTGACCAGTTTGCGGAGTTCGTCGCCATTCAGCTCAACGACACGCACCCGACCGTCAGCATTCCGGAATTGATTCGCCTGCTGATGAAGGAGGGCATTTCGTTCGACCGCGCGTTTGCCATCGCCGGAAAGACGTTTTCCTACACGAACCACACCGTCATGGCGGAGGCACTCGAGAAGTGGGACGTCAACCTCTTTAAATCGGTGCTGCCGGAGATCTTCGATATTATTTATCAGATCAATGCCAAACTCTGCGGCGAGCTGATGGCGCGCAAGATGGACTGCACGAAGATGTCCATCATTCAGGGCAAGATGATCCATATGGCGAATCTTGCCGTCTATTGTTCGCGCTTTGTCAACGGCGTTGCCGCGCTGCACACCGAGATACTGAAGCACGACGTGCTCAAGGACTGGTATGCGGTCTACCCGGAGCGCTTTCAGAACAAGACAAACGGCATTACACAGCGCCGTTGGCTCGGACTATGCAATCCGGAACTCTGCGCGTTTCTGGACGAGCGGGTTGGCAAAGGCTACCTGACCGATCTGGAGCAGGTCGTCAAGCTCAAAGAGCACATCTCGGATGCGGACGTGCTGGCGTTTAACGAGCTTAAGCGCGAAAAGAAGGCGCAGTTGAGCCGCTATATCCACGAACACGAGGGCGTATATCTGCCGCCGGACTTCATTTTCGACGTGCAGGTCAAACGCATGCATGAGTACAAGCGTCAGCTGCTCAACGCGTTTGGCATTCTCGACACGTACTATGGCATCAAGGACGGGCGGATTTCGAACTTTACGCCGACCGCCTACATCTTCGGCGCGAAGGCCGCGCCGGGCTACATCCGCGCCAAGGCGATCATCAAGTACATCAACGAATTGGCCAAGATGATCAATGCCGATCCCGAAATGGCGGACAAGATGCGCGTGGTGTTTGTACAGAACTACAACTGCTCCTACGCCGAGCATATCATTCCGGCGGCGGACGTTTCCGAGCAGATTTCGCCCGCGGGCACGGAAGCCAGCGGCACGGGCAACATGAAGCTCATGCTCAACGGCGCGGTGACGCTCGGCACCTACGACGGCGCGAACGTGGAAATCGTTGAACAGGCGGGCGCGGAGAACAACTACATCTTCGGCGCAACCGTCGCCGAGCTGGACGCGCTGAAGCCAAAGTATAACCCGAAAGCGATCTACGATTACGAGCCGCGTGTGCGCCGCGTCGTGGACTCGCTGATCGACGGAACGCTGAGCGACGACAACAGCGGAGCCTTTTCCGACTTGCACCGCTCGCTGCTCTTTGGTTCGGACTGGCAGAAGCCGGACTACTACTTCGTGCTGCAGGAGCTGCTCTGCTACTGCGAGCGCCGCGCGGACACGAACCGCGACTATGCGGATCGCATCGCGTTTGGGCGCAAGTGCCTCATGAACGTTGCCTCCAGCGCAAAGTTCAGCTCTGACCGGACGATTTGCGAGTACGCAAAGGACATCTGGCAGATTGAGCCGCTGCCGAAGCTCGAATCGGGCAAGCTGTTCTAAACCACGAAACAAGCAAAAGCAGGGGAGTTCCCCTGCTTTTTTTCGCGCCGAATGGCGGTTACTTCGAATTGTGCTCCGAGAGCGTCAGCGCGCTGGCGGCGTTGCCAAGTTTGGCGCAGTCCTCCGTGGAGAATCCGCGCACGCAGCCGTCGATGATTGCCGCGCCCATCGCGTCTCCCGCGCCGGAGGGATCGACCACACCGCCGCACTCGGCGGGCAGCACGCCGCAGCCGTCCTTGTCCGCCCAGAATACGCCTTCCTCGCCAAGCGAGATGAACACGCGCTGAACGCCCTGCTCCAGAAACCAGTCGGAGGCGCGGTAGATGCCGCGAATCGTGTCGCAGGACTTTCCGGAGAGAAAGCCCGCTTCAAAGCGGTTCGGCTTGATGGCATAGCACTTGCCGATGTTGCCGCCGATGCGCTTGGCCTTTGCGCAGCTTACCGGGTCGTAAAACAGCGGAACGGTCACGCTCTGGCAAAGATAGTCCAGCGACGCAGGGGAGAGGTTCCCGTCGATCACGCAGAGCGCGGAGGCGTTGATTTGCGGTAGAATCGACGAAAGATACTCCGGCGTGAGATTGTCCAGCACGGACATATCGCTGATGCCAACCAGCATATCGCCGTCCTCGTCGTACACGCCGATGTAGGTGCCCGTGTGCTCGGCGCAGGCGAGCGTATGCTGAAGCGAGATGTTCGCCTTTTGACAGCTCTCGCGTACCATGCCCGCGTGAAACCCGGAACCAATCGCGGTGACAAGCTCCACGTCGTATTCCAGCGCGGCGAGCCGCTTGGCAATGTTATGCGCAACGCCACCGACGCGAATCTGCACCTTGCCGAGGTTGCTGTCGCGCTCGCGGCAGATGTTCTCCGGCTTGCCGGTGATGTCGATAGCCGCGCCGCCGACAAGATAGATGGTCTGCATATCAAAACTCCTCCTCTATGGACGATTCGGACAAAACAAAGTGTGATTACGGCAGTTCGATGCGTGTTCCGCCGATGAACATGCCGCGGATTCCCTCGCAGGGCGCGGCGCCGTTTTGGTACGTTGCGGTGTCGACAAACGCGTCGAGGTCGAGTAAAAGCGCGTCCGCGTCGGCTCCGTCCGCGAGAATTCCTTTATTCTTCAGCCCGAAGAACTCCGCCGTTTGCCCGCTCATCTTGTGAATCGCCGCTTCCGGCGAGATCAGTTTCTTCTGCCGAACGAGCAGGTCGTAAGCGTGCGCCATGGTGCCAAACGAACGCGGATGCGGGTTTTCGCCTTCCCGCCCGACGAGCCCGTCCGTACCAATCACGCAGAGCGGGTGGGTCAGAATGGACAGCACGTCGTCCTCGTTCATGTGGAAATAGATCCCGAGTCCAAGCCCATTGTTGGCAATCAGCAGGTCAAAAAACGCATCAAACGGGTCTTTGCCAATCGAAGCGGCATAGTCCGAAACAAACATTCCCTCCGCGCTGTGGTCAATCGGGCAACTCGACACGTACACACCGGTGAATCCGCCGCTGTTGAGCGCGTAGTTGTCGTAGTCGCTTGGCCGGCTCATCTCTTCGCGAATGATGGCGCGTTCGCTGCTGCTCTTGAGCGCTTCGACCAACCCGCCAAGCCCGCGCGCGAAATACCGCGGCGGAATCGAAACGTTGAGCGACGTGCAGCCCGCCGTGTAGGGATAGCAGTCCACCAGCGCGCGTAGGCCTTGATCAACGG
Source organism: Christensenella sp. (assembly GCA_034927595.1). Classification (GTDB taxonomy): domain Bacteria; phylum Bacillota; class Clostridia; order Christensenellales; family CAG-138; genus UBA7703. Next base: position 7,101 of record JAYFPQ010000039.1, on the reverse strand, counting down.
CGCGGTCAAGCGTTTCGAGCATTGCGCGTGGTTTGCCCCAATTGTGCCGTCCGGCAGCTTTCAGGTGCGACACGCAGAGCGGAACGTCCGCTTCCAGCGCGAGGCGGATGGATTCCGCGCGCGCTTCCTCAACAAAATCGCCCTCGTTGCGCGGGTGCGTGGCGTAGATCGCGCCCTCCTCGTGCACCACGCGGAGCAGCGCGAGAATCTCCTCATTCTTTGCGTAGCAACTGGGCGCGTAGACGAGGCCGGTGGACAGGCCCAGCGCGCCCTCGCGAATGCAGCGGCGGAGCATGTCCTGCATGCGGCGCAGTTCGCCTGCGTCCGGCTCGCGGTTTTCGTAGCCCATTGCCCAGAGGCGTAGCGTGCCGTGACCGACGAACGATTTGGTCGTCAGCGGGTTTTGTAGCGCATCTACCCAGGCGAAGAAGCCCTTTGCGCTGTCGAGCTGCGACAGATACTCCGGAAGGTCGGGATACGGCGCAATGCCGGAGACGAAACGCGAGAAGGTGTCGGCCTTGGCTGCGTCGGCGGGAAACAGCGAAACGCCGCATTGCCCCGCAATCTGCGTCGTAATGCCCTGACCCAGCTTGGCGCGCGTGGCAAAGGGACTCACCAACGTTAAATCCCCGTGAGAATGCGCGTCGAGAAAGCCGGGAACAAGCGTCAGCCCGCTTGCGTCGATGATTTCCTTTGCGGGCGGACATTCGCCGCCGCGAAAAATGCGCAGTCGTCCAGTTTCAAACCCGACGCTGCCGAGAAACGCAGGTGCGCCGGTTCCGTCGATGATGGAGCAATTCTGTATCAGTATATCCAGTTTCATGTGCACTCGATTCCGAAACAAAAGGTTTGGGTGTGCGGGTTCCGCATCGCCCAAACCTTTGTTCTGCAGTTGCTTTCGAATTAGTCTTTAATCAGGCGAATCGAACCGATGACCGGCAGATCCTTGTCCTCATGGTTGGCAACGTAGATGATGCCGATCAGCGAAAGCACGAAGCTTGCCAGCCCGACTATGCTGCTGAGAATGCCGTCCAGTACCGGTACCCACGAGAAGATGCCGACCGCCACCCAGGCGATCACTTCCAGCAGGAAGAGGTTCATGCCGCGCACGGCGTGCGCATGCACAAACGCGGGCTGATCCTTCACGAGGTACGGAACCAACGCGAGAATACCGAGGTACGCGAGAATGCCCATCAGTGTGTCGTTTGAGCTGCCGGAGTGCGTCGCACCGGGAACCGGGGTGCCGCAGGCGCCGCAAACCTTGTCGCCTTCGCTGAGATGGGAGCCGCATTTGGAACAGAATGCCATAATTCTTACCCTCCTGAATGATGATTGGGATACGTTATTTGGATTTTGCCCATCCGGTCAGGCGAACAGACCGACCAGATAGTTTGCAAAATAGAGAAGCGAGCCAAATTTCATTAAAACGGAAAGCAGCGCGCTGAGCAGCAGAACCGACCAGATCAGCAACAGCAGAAGGTTTGCGCGCGCGAGGTTTCTTAGGTTCCGGTTGGAAACGGCGCCCGCCGCCCAGATGATCGCAATGATCAGCCCGACGACCGGAATGCCCAGCAGCAGAATGGAACCGACAAACGCCCAACTGCCGACCACCGGCTCGGTGGAACCAATGCTCGCGGTCGAACGGGTCACCTGCGCGTTGGACTCCGACTGCGACGAAGCTGCCGAGGAGACGGGGGTTCCGCAGTTGGAACAGACGGTATCGACCTCGTCCATGGTTGCGCCGCAGATCTTACAGTAGGCCATTTTGTTCTCCCGTTTTTGGTTCGACGGTATAACCGCCTATGTGACCAGTATACGGCAGGCAGGAATGGTTCGCAATAGATTTACAAAACCCGACGAAACAATCCGCCGGGTTTTGTGACGATATATCGATTTCTACTTACTGTTTACGCGCGAAGCGGTGCTCTGTTTGTTTTGTATGTTCTTTGGCGCTTGGTTACGCGCGAAGTGGGGCTCCGCTTGTTTTGAGTGCGTCGATGATCGCATCCATGCCGCGTTTGATATCCTCGTCCGTGAGGGTATGGTCCTCCGCGCGGAGTGAGAAAGAGAACGCAAGGCTCTTCTTTCCGGCGGGGATGCCGATTCCGGCGTAGGTGTCAAACAGGCGAACGTCCGAAACAACCACGCCGGCCGGGGCGGTCTCAATGACGCGCTTGAGGTATGCGGAGGTCACGCCCGCGTCGACCACGACCGCGAGGTCGCGCTCCGCGGCGGGGAAGCGGGGCAGGGGCACGAAGCGCTTGTGCGAGTTGCGCACGGCGGCAAGAGAGCCGACGTTCAGTTCGGCAATGTAAACGCGTCCGTCGGCTTTCCAACCGTCGGCAACGTCCGGATGCAACTCACCAAACAGGCCGAGCACGGTTCCGTCCGTAGCAACAATCTCTGCCGCGCGGCCGGGTTGCAGGTAGCTCGCAGTACTCGTGCGATAGCTCTCGCCGGAAACGCCAAGAATACGGAACAGCTCTTCCAGAATGCCCTTGAGCTGGTAGAAACTCGCGGTCTCGTCGCCGAGAACGATGCCGATCTTTTTGCGCTCCTCCGGCAGATCCGCGCCGGTATCCACATGCGTATTGCCCACCTCGAAGAAGCGTAGGTGCTTGCTCTTGCGGTTCGCGTTGCGAACGAGCGAGTCGAGCATGCCGGGAATCAGCGTGGTGCGCATCAGGCTCTGATCCTCGCCGAAGGGGTTGAGAATACGAACGGCTTTTCTGAGCTCGCTATCCTGCGGCAGCAGCAGCGCGTCGAAGACGGAGGGACTCGTGAAATTGTAGTTGTACATTTCGTAGAGGCCCAGCGCCGCGAGCGTATCCTTGATCTGATCCTCCAGCAGGAACATCTCGTTGATCTGCCCGCGGAAGGTGTCCCCGCGCATCAGCGTGGGTTGAATGTTGTAGTAGCCATAGATGCGCGCAATCTCCTCGGCAATGTCCCAGTCCGCCTCAATTCCGCTTTCGATGTCCGTGCGGAAATGCGGAATGGTCACGTGCAGTCCGCCGAGCGTCGGGCGCGCGTGGATGCAGATGGTTGCAAGCATGTCCGCCATCTGTTTGGCAGAGAGGTCGAGCGCGAGCAGCGCGTTGATGTGCTCAACGCTGACGGTGACTTCGCGATCCACCGGCTTTTCCTTGCGGATGTCGATGATCTCGCCAACGACCGTGCCCGCTTTCAACTCGGCAACGAGCTCGATGGCGCGTTCCAGCGCGAGCTCCGCGCTGACGGGCTCCACGCCCTTGATGAAGCGGCTCGCCGCATCGGTTACGTGCTTGAGCTTACGCGCGGTCGCGCGGATGTTGCTGCCCTTGAACACGGCGGACTCAAAGAGCACCGCCTTAGTCGCGTCCGTGATTTCGGAGTTCAGCCCGCCCATGACGCCCGCAATGCCGACGCCGCGCTTGTCGTCCGCAATCAGCAGCATATCCGGAGTAACGGGGCGATCCTTCTTGTCCAACGTGGTGACGACCTCGTTTTCGTAGGCGTTTCGCACGACGATGTGGCTGCCGGAGATGCAGGCGAGGTCAAACGCGTGCATCGGGTGGCCATATTCCACCAGCACATAGTTCGTAATATCGACAATGTTGTTGATCGGGCGCATGCCGACGCTCTTGAGCTTTTTCTGCATCCAGGCAGGCGAGGGCTCGATGACGATGTCCTTGACCACGCGCGCGGTGTAGCGCGGGCAGAGGTCGTAGTTTTCAATCGAAACGCGCGCATAGTCCGCGGCGTTGCCTTCACCCTTGACCGGCTTGATCTTCGGTTCCGCGAAGGACTGTCCCAGCGCGGCGGCGGCCTCGCGGCACATGCCGAGGATGCTGATGCAGTCCGGGCGGTTCGGCGTCAGCTCGAACTCGAAGATTTCGTCGTCAAAGCCGAGTGCCGTGTCGATTGCCTGCCCCAGCGGGTGATCCTCTTTAAGAATCAGGATGCCGTGCACCTCGCTGTCGGGGTAGTCCGCATTGGTCAGTCCCAGCTCCGCGCCGGAGCAGAGCATGCCGTAGCTCATGACCCCGCGCATGTTGACGGCGGCCATCTCGCGCCCGCCGAGCTTGGAACCGACGACGGCGACGGGAACCAGCGCCCCGTCGAAGACGTTGTCCGCGCCGGTGACGATGGTCAGCACCTCGGAACCGATGTCCACCTGGCAAACGTGCAGATGGTCGGAATTCTCGTGCTTGATGACGGAGAGCACGCGGCCGACGACAACGCCTTCCACGCCGGAGAGCTCTTTTTCCACACCCGCGCATTCAAACCCGCGCCACATCATCTTTTCGATGAATTCGGCGTTGGAGATGTGCAGGTCTACGTATTCTTTGAGCCATTTCTTTGGCAGTTTCATATACGGTTCCTCCCTTAGAACTGGCGCAGGAAGCGCGCGTCGTTCTCGTATTCCAGGCGAATGTCGTTGATGCCGAACTTGAGGTTCGCCATGCGATCCACGCCGAGGCCGAATGCCAGACCCGTCCAAACCTTCGGGTCATAGCCGCAATTGGCAATTTCGTGCGGATTGGTCACGCCGCAGCCTAGGATTTCGATCCAGCCGGTGCCCTTGCAGACGCGGCAGCCCTTGCCGCCGCAGATTGAGCAGGAGACGTCCAGCTCGCCGGACGGTTCCGTGAACGGGAAGTAACTCGGACGCAGGCGCGTCTTGACGTCTTCGCCAAACACCGCGTGGACAAACGAATCCAGAATGCCCTTGAGATCGCCAAGCGTCAAACCCTTGTCGACAACGAACCCTTCGATCTGATGGAACACGGGGGAGTGGCTCGCGTCCACCTCGTCCACGCGAAACACGCGGCCGGGCATCAGCAGACGAAACGGCGGTTTGAGCGTCGTCAGCGCGCGGATTTCGCAGGGCGAGGTATGCGTGCGCAGCACGACGTTTTCGTTGATGTAGAATGTATCCTGCATGTCCCGCGCGGGGTGATCCTTCGGCAGGTTCAGCATCGTAAAGTTGTTATCGTCCAGCTCGATTTCGGGGCCGTCGAACATGGAAAAGCCCATGCCGATCAGCACGTCGCGAATCTCGCGATAGGTCTGCGTCATCGGGTGCAGGCGGCCCAGCGGCGTTTGCAGCTGTCCCGGGGCGGTGACGTCCAGCGCCTCCGCTTCAAATCGCGCCTGTTTGGCAATTTCGTTCAGCGCGGCGCGCTTTTCGGCGACGGTCGTTTCCAGTGCGGCCTTCACCTTGTTTGCAAACGCGCCGACGCTGGCGCGCTCTTCGCTCGCGAGTTTCCCCATCGTGCGAAGAATGTTTGTCAGCGAGCCGTTGCGGCCGAGCACGTCCACCAGCGCCTGCTCGAGATCCTCCGGCGACTGGCAGTCCTTTAGTTTGGCCTCGGCTTCCTCGCGCAAAAGCGCGAGAGACTCCATCATACCCATTGTTGTTATTCCTCCTCCTGTTTGGTGCCGAATGTGATAAAAATAAAAACGCGCGTCGTCGTAAGGGACGAAGCGCGTCGTGGTACCACCCTCGTTTGCTCGGCCAGCGTTTTGCGCTGGGTTAAGCCTCGATTCCGCTGTATCGGGCGGGCCCGTCGCCGACTACTGAACAAACTGCGGTTCACCGGCGAGGCTCCGGGGCGAACTTGATGTACTTCATTCTGCGCGCCGCTTTCAGCCGGTGACGGTGCTCTCTTTCTTGCAGAACGGAAGGACTTTTCCCCTTCATAGCCTGAATATTTCTATTTGAGCTATTCTACCACCGTCACATTTGTTCCGTCAAGTAGCAGCGTAATCGCGCCGCTTTCGTCCGTTCGGTAGACCGTAACGCCCGCATCTTTGAGGCGATTTAGCAACGCTTCGTCCGGCAGGCCATAGTCGTTGTTCTTGCCGACGCTGATGACCGCGATGGAAGGGCTAACGGCTTTAAGAAACTTCGCGGAGGTGCTGTCGCTCGACCCGTGATGCCCGACCTTGAGCACGGTTGCTTCAAAACAGTGATTCGGCTGCGCTTTCATCGCGAGCTTCTCGCCCAGCGAAGTTGCGTCCCCGGTAAAGAGGACGGCGGTGTTGCCGTAGGAAACGCGCAGGATATAGCTCGTATCATTATAATCGGAATAAACGGTTTGATACGGCGCGAGAATGCGAATCTCGACCGCGTCGTCCCACGGAATCAACGTGTCTTTGCCCGCAAGCGGAGAGGAGACCGTTGCCTGGCTCTCCTTCAGCGCGTCGAGTAGCTGAAAATACGTTTCGCTTTCCGCGTCGAACGGCGGATAATAGAAGTTTCCAATCGGATAGGTATCCACGAGCTGAATCAGCCCGCCGATGTGATCCGCGTGCAGATGCGACGCGATGACCGTGTCCAGCCCGACCACGCCGCGCGCGGTGAGAAGCTGATCGATGGTGGAAAACGCGCTTTCCGGCCCGCCGTCAATCAGCATGGTTTTACCGGAGGGGGACTGCAAAAATGCGGCGTCGCCCTGACCAACGTCCAGAAAGGTGACCAGTAACCCGACTGGAGTTGGTGAAGGAGATGGCGACGCGGTAGCCGCCGGAACCGACGGACTGACCACAGCGGCTGTCGCAACGGCGGCATCCGGCGCGGCGCTGTGCAGCAGCGTGGCGGCGATGGCAACCGCGGCAAGCGCGAGCACGAGCAGCAGAATCAGAAGGATTCGACTGCGTTTCCGATGCGAGCGTTCTTCCAAAGAGGGCTTGTTGAGATCCTGAAAATCCTGTTCCATGGGCAATAGAATAGCACGTTTCGTGCGGAAAACACAGCGCGAAAAATAGCGGAAACGACATCATGTTGGCACAATATGGTTCAATACTCAGCCGGTAGAGGCCGGTTTGACGAGAAAAGTGAAAAATAAACGACAAAGTGGGGGAATTGGATAAATTTCTCTTGACAAAAAGGCAGGTGTAAGGGTAAGATTCAAGTGTACTATAACAGCTAGTACACCAACCTGAACGGAGACCGAGTCAACATGCGGCACGATGGCAGGGAGGAAAAATTCGAACAGGAGGTAGCGGGATGTTCCAAATTGACCGTTTCGGACGAGTGCCAATCTACGAGCAGATCATTGAACAAACCCAACGGCTGATCGCATCCGGCGCGCTAAAAGAAGGCGACCAGCTGCC
>JAYFPQ010000154.1:0-5436 GCA_034927595.1 Christensenella sp. | reverse complement strand
TTCCCGAAGATGGTGCGCGACTTCCAGATGGTTGTCGGCATCGAAGCCAAGGAGCAGTTCCTCGACATGACCGGCTTGCTGCCGGACATCGTCTGCGCTTGCGTCGGCGGCGGTTCTAACGCAGCGGGTCTGTTCACCACGTTCTACGAAGAACCGGTCGAGATCGTCGGCGTCGAACCAATGGGCCGCGGAACCAGCATTGGCGACAACGCCGCTTCGATCACCTTTGGCAAGAAGGGCGTGCTGCACGGGTTCGAGAGCCTGCTGTTGCAGGACGACAAGGGCGAGCCGCTGCCCGTCTACAGCATCGCCAGCGGCCTTGACTATCCGTCCGTCGGGCCGGAGCATGCGTTTATGCACGACGTTGGTCGCGTGAAGTACACCAGCGTAACGGACGAAGAAGCCATGGAGGCGTTCTTCTTCCTGAGCCGCTATGAGGGAATCATCCCCGCCATCGAGAGCTCGCATGCGCTGGCCTATGCCATTCGCTTTGCCCGCGAGAACAACAAGGGTTCGATCCTCGTCAACCTCTCCGGCCGCGGCGATAAGGACATTGACTACGTATTCGAGCACTACGGCTACGGCGATCGGTTCTTCGAATAAACAAGATTATGTTTGATCGGAGTTTGGGTTCGGTCGAATCATATATCGGACAATCCAATATTTTGAATAACCAAAATAACGGTTGACCGGCCTTCGGGTTGGGGCCAAGTAATGTATCGAACAATCAATATTATGTATCCAACAATTATGAGCGGTACTAGAAATTGTGCCGCTCATAATGAAATTTAGCTTGACTGGTGCTACAAGGGTTTTGTATAATAGCCAAATAATTTGGTTCGATAATTGGTGGGCGGTTGGCAGCTTGTTATCGAACCCTTCATTTTTGGCAAAGGGGGAATTCCAGCTAGATGTGTGGTATTGTCGGTTATACAGGCGAGAAAGACTGCGTTCCCGTACTGATGAACGGTCTGACCGCGTTGGCTTACCGCGGCTACGATTCCGCTGGTTTGGCGGTTTGGGACGGCAATGATCTGACCCTTCGCAAGGCAAAGGGCAAGATTGAGAACTTGAAGGCCCTTCTCAAAGAGTCTCCCATCAGTGGAAAGAGCGGAATTGGTCATACGCGTTGGGCAACGCACGGAGAACCTTCCGATATCAATGCGCACCCGCATACGGACAGCAAAAAGACGCTGGCCATTGTTCATAACGGAATCATTGAAAACTACTTAAAGATCAAGGAGATGCTCGTCGGCCATGGCTGCGAGTTTGTCTCCGCAACGGATACCGAGGTGGTTGCGCAGCTATTGGGCTATCTCTACCACGGTGATCCATTTGAAGCGCTCAAGCAGGCGGTCAGCATGCTGGAAGGCTCGTTCGCGCTCGCAATTCTCTTTGCGGACGATCCAAAGACCATCTACTGCACCTGCAAGGACAGCCCGATGGTGCTGGGGCATGGCAACAACGAGAGCATCGTTGCTTCCGATATTCCGGCGCTACTGGAATACACGCGGGACGTCTGCTTCATGCAGGATCGTCAGATCGCCGTGCTTCGCCAGAGCGGAATTCGGTATTACGATGAATTCGGCGTGGAGATTCAAAAGACGCCGACGCACATCGACTGGGACGTGGAGTCCGCGAAAAAGGGCAACTACGAACATTTCATGATCAAGGAAATCTGCGAGGAGCCGGATACGTTCCGCAGAACCTTTGAGCAGTATGTCAATACAAAGGAATTCACGCTTAAGTCCGAGCGCTTCCCGTGGGACGAAGAGAGCGCGAAGAACTATGAGCGCCTGACCATCGTCAGCTGCGGCACCGCCTATCACGCGGGCATGCTCGGCAAAAAGTTCATCGAGCACATGGCGAAACTCCGTGTGGACGTTGAAATCGCGAGCGAATTCCGCTATGGCGACACGCTGCTCAAGAGCGGCGAACCGTTCCTCGTGATCAGCCAGTCCGGTGAAACGGCAGATACCATAGCCGCCATGCGCCGCGCAAAGGAAATTGGCTGCGAGACCATGGCCGTTTGCAACGTAACGGGCAGCACGATTTCGCGCGAGGTCAAGAGTGTGCTCTATACCTACGCGGGGCCGGAGATTGCCGTTGCGGCAACCAAGTCGTACCTGGCTCAGATCATTGTGATGTATCTCTGCGCGCTCGACCTTGCACAAAAGCGCGGTGAAATGAGCCAGCAGGCGGTCACGGATCGGCTCAAGGAGATGAGCCTTGTGCCGCTCGCCATGCAGAAGGTGCTCGACAACAAGGAGCAGATTCAGTATTTCGCGAGCCGCTCGTTTGCGGTAAAGCACGTGTTCTTCATTGGCCGCGGGCTGGACTATGCGCTCGCCATGGAAGCGGCGCTCAAACTCAAAGAAATTTCGTATATCCACTCCGAGGCGTATGCCGCGGGAGAATTAAAGCACGGCACCAGCGCGCTGATTGAGGACGGTTCGCTTGTCGTCGCCCTCGCGACGCAGCCGGAGCTTCAGGCGAAGATGGCGAGCAATATGGAAGAGGTTCGCGTGCGCGGCGCGCATGTGCTCGCCGTGACGAACGGACACTGGGAAGGCGCCAAGGGACACTCCCACACGCAATGGGAAATCGACCAAATGGAGGACACACTCGCGCCGCTCTGCGCGATTGTTTCCATGCAGCTGCTGGCGTACTACCTCGCGGTGCAGAAAGGTTGTCCGGTGGATCAACCGCGCAATCTGGCCAAGAGCGTTACGGTGGAATAGCCACCGCGTTGAGCGCCCCTTGAAATACAGGGGCGTTTCTTTTGTATTAAATAAGCTTCAAATCGTGTGAACACGAAACCTGTTTCAGAACAAGCACATGAAACAAGGTTGATTTTCTGTTTTCTAGGGGCAGATGCTCCTGAGGATATCGAAACACTGTTTGAATAGAGAGAGACGGAGGAGAGATTGTATGGCGAAGTATATTTTTGTAACGGGAGGCGTTGTCTCCGGGTTGGGAAAGGGCATTACGGCGGCGTCGCTGGGGCGCCTGCTCAAGGCGCGCGGACTCAAGGTTGCCGCGCAAAAGCTGGACCCCTACATCAACGTTGACCCGGGCACGATGAGCCCGTTCCAGCACGGCGAGGTGTTTGTCACGGAGGACGGGGCGGAGACCGACCTGGATCTGGGGCACTACGAGCGGTTCATCGACGAAGACCTGAACCGGTTCTCGAATCTGACCACCGGTAAGGTCTACTGGAACATCCTCACGAACGAGCGTGCGGGCGCATACCTCGGCGAGACCGTTCAGGTGATTCCGCACGTGACAAACGAGATCAAGCGCTTTATCTACAGTGTTGCGGACACGACCCATGCGGACGTGGTGATCACCGAAATCGGCGGCACGATCGGCGACATCGAGAGCCAGCCGTTTTTGGAGGCGATTCGCCAGGTTGGCCACGAGGTCGGCCCCAGCAACTGCTTGTACATTCACGTAACGCTCGTGCCCTATCTCTCGGGGTCGGACGAGCACAAATCCAAACCAACGCAGCACTCCGTCAAAGAACTCCAGTCCTCCGGTATTACGCCAAACGTGATCGTCATGCGTGTCGACCGTCCCGTGGACGAGTCCATCAAGCGCAAGATCGGGCTGTTCTGCAACGTCAAGCCCGACTGCGTCATTGAAAACCTCACCGTGGAAACGCTCTACGAAGCGCCAATCATGCTCGAACGCAGCAACTTCTCCGAGGTGGTCTGCCGCGAACTCCAGCTCGACCTGCCGCAACCGAACCTGCGCGAGTGGAACGAAATGCTGGATCGCGTGAAAAACAGCAAGCACCATGTTAAGATCGGCCTCGTCGGCAAGTACGTCAAGCTGCACGACGCGTATCTTTCCGTTGCGGAAGCCATGCGCCACGCGGGCTACGAGAACAGCGCCGTAGTCGAGATCGAATGGATCGACTCTGAAGTGATAGACGCCAAGAACGTTGCGGAAAAACTCGCGGGGTTGGACGGCATCGTGCTGCCCGGCGGATTCGGTGTTCGCGGCGTAGAGGGCATGATTCAAACCGCGAAATACGCGCGTGAGAACAAGATTCCGTATCTGGGACTGTGCCTCGGCATGCAGATTGCCGTCATCGAATATGCACGCAACGTCGCCGGGCTCTTCGGTGCAAACTCCGGCGAGTTCGACGAGAACAGCCCGCATAAGGTGATCGACTTCATGCCGGATCAGTACGCCGGCATTCAGATGGGCGGTACGATGCGCCTCGGCACTTATCCTTGCAAGGTAAACGAGGGGTCACTGCTCTACCAGTGCTACCAGCAGCCGCTGATCCATGAACGGCACCGCCATCGTTACGAGTTCAACAACGATTATCGCGATCGCCTGACCAGCGTCGGCCTCGCGCTTTCCGGAACCTCGCCGGACGACCGCATCATCGAGACCATCGAGTTGCCGGATCATCCGTTCTACATCGGCGTGCAGTTCCATCCCGAGTTTAAGAGCCGACCGAACCGCGCGCATCCGCTCTTTAAGGGATTCGTCGCAGCCGCGCTCAAGAATTCCGGCAAGTAATACGGCTTCAACACACGCAAAAGCCTGCCTTTGGGCAGGCTTTTTGGATACGCGCAGGAATGATTTGCAGTTTTCCGTGTTTTACGTTAAGATAAACGATAACGATTCCGAAAAACGAGGCAAACTGAAACATGCAGACGACCGGTAAAAAACTCTTTTCCATATGGGAATTCTATCGAATCATGACGCTTGCGTTCCGCTCTGTTCCGCTTCTCAAACGCGCGAAGGCGGCGGGGGAGATGAACAAGGCGTTTCTGGAGCGAATCATGCTCGCGGTGACGGAGGTCAACGGCTGCGCCATGTGCTCCTATTTTCACACTAGGGTCGCGCTGGAGTCCGGCTTTTCCAGCGAGGAGATTCGAAACATCCTTGGTGGCGTGCTGGCGGACGTGCCCGAACACGAGCTCGAAGGCGTGCTGTTTGCACAGCACTATGCGGATATGCGCGGCAACCCGTCGCGGGAAAGCTGGCAGCGCATCCTCGATACCTACGGCGAGACCGGCGCGCGCGGCGTACTTGCGGTGACGCGAATGATCATGCTTGGCAACGCGGTCGGGATTCCGTCCGGATCGTTCCTCAATCGCTTTCGAAAACGACCCGATCCGCGCAGCAATATCGCCTATGAGCTCTTGATGATGCTGGCAATGGTCGTCTTTCTGCCGTTTACCGGGCTTACGGCGTTGGCTTTGAGTATTGCGAAAGCGCCGATCCTATCATTCCAATAAACAGAATTCGAACAAAAACAGGGATACGGATGATCTGAACTGAACCCCGTTGATTAGACACAAATAAGAGCCCCTATCGTAGGAATACAAAGAATTACGTGAACTGACGTCGGTTTTCGAGCGGCGTCAGTTTTGTTTTCAATTGAATCCGCTCATAATTGTAGAAAAATATAAA
>JAYFPQ010000092.1:0-7665 GCA_034927595.1 Christensenella sp. | reverse complement strand
GACGCGTCTTCGGGACGGCACACGTAAGATCACGAGCATCAGCGAGGTGCTCGGCATGGAAGGCGACGTGATCGTGACACAGGAGATCTTTAGTTACGATTATGGCGACGGGCGTTCGCCGGGACGCTTCCGCGCAACCGGAATCAAGCCCCGCTGCTGCGACAAGCTTGCCGCGAGCGGCGCGGGCGTGAAGGACGAGTGGTTCTCCTAATTCGAAAACCGTTTGAAGGAGCACAACGAGAAGGAGGGAAACAGGCATGTTACGAGTCTTGGTCGCGTTGATTTGCGGCGTTGCCGCGTTTGGCTTGGTTTACCCTCTGGCGTTGCTGCAAACGAAACAGAGACGGGAGTTTGAGCAGCGCAAACGCGCGTTCTTTGGGAACACACAGGAACTGGCCTCCTCCCGCCGCACGAAAAACGGGAAAGAGCGCACGCGACTCCGCCGCCTGGATCAGATTGCGGACGAACTCTACGTTGCCGGAATTGCGCTACGCGCGGAGGAGTTCATTACGATTTGGGTGATCACGGGCGCAATTCTGCCCGCCATCGCGCTGTTTCTCGGAGCGCCGCTGAGCTTGTCCATCGGGCTTGTGATTGTCGGCGCGGCAGCGCCCATCGGGTATGTGACGCTACAGAAGAACCGGCGGCTCGCGCAGTTTGGCAAGCAGCTTTCCGACGCGATGACCGTCATCTGCAATGCGCTTCGCGCGGGACAGTCCTTCCAAACGGCAATGAAGAACGTTGGCGAGGAAATGGAGGAACCCATCTCCCGCGAGTTCCTGCGCGTGTTCCGCGAAACGCAGCTCGGCATGCCGCTGGAAACCAGCCTGACGCGGCTCGTGCAGCGGACGAAGAATCCGGATCTGGATCTCATGTGCTCCGCGGTGATCATTCAACGGCAGATTGGCGGCAATCTGGCGATGATACTCGAGAACATCTCCGATACGATCAATCAGCGCATTCGCATGCGCGGCGAGGTCAAGACGCTGACCTCGGCCGGGCGGCTGAGCGGCATGATCATCGGCGGGTTGCCGATCTTCATCCTCGTACTGCTGATGTTCATCAATCCGGGGTATGTGGATATGTTTTTCACCACGCAGTCCGGGCGAATCATGCTGATCGTCTCCGTTGTGCTGGAGACCATCGGGTTTCTGCTCGTGCGTAAGATCATCAACATCAAAATGTAGGGGAGGGAACAAAGCATGCGGTTGGTCGTATTGGTCTGCACCATTGCGGTGTTTCTGCTCTTCATTTCGCTGCTCAACGGCCTTGGCCGAAAGAGCGATCAAATGCGAAAGCGCTTTGCGCTGGTGAAAAACAACGAGCGCGTCTATGGCGACGACGAGCTCAAGAAATCCTTTTCCGAGCGCGTGTTCCGTCCCGCTGCGAAGCGGTTTTCCGAGCGGATTCGTCATCTCGCCGGAAAGAGCAAAACGCCCGTACAGGGCAAAGGCAGCCTGAAATTGCAAAAACAACTCCGCGCGGCCGGGCTTTCACTTTCCGCGCAGGAGTATTCGTATATCAAGAGCCTGCTGCTGCTGGTGTTCGCCGGTGGCGGCGCAGTGCTTTACGTATTTCTGCAGATCGACCAGATTTACCGGGTGCTGATTCTGCTGGTGCTGGCCTGCATTCCCGTCTATGGCGCGGGCTTCTACCTCAAGGCCAGAGTTAAGGCACGCAAGGAAGCGATTGTCCGCGAACTGCCGGATGTGATGGATCTGCTCGTGGTGAGCGTGGAAGCGGGGCTTGGTCTCGACGCGGCAATCGTCCGCCAATACTCGAAGAACAAAAACACGGTGCTTACCGAGCTGAGCAGTGCCATTCGCGAGGTGCAGATGGGCGTTCCGCGCAAGGTTGCGCTCAAGGAGATGGCGGACCGCTGCGACGTCAAGCAGCTTACCGCGTTTGTCACGTCGCTGTTGCAGGCCGACCAGCTGGGCGTCTCCGTCAAGAGCGTGCTCGAAACGCAAGCGGAGCGGCTGCGCACGGAGCGCAAGCAGAGCATTCAGGCAAAGGCGGCAAAAGCGCCGATCAAGATCATGCTTCCGACGGTCGGGTTCATCTTTCCGGTGATCTTTATCATTCTGCTGGGTCCGGCGGCAATGAATCTGATCGCGACGTTTCGCTGAGGAGCGCGTGCATGAAAAAAGTTCTGATTCTGGCAAACGGAAGACCAATCGCCAACGCGTGGCTTGCCAACCACTACTTCGCGAGGCTGCGCGGGCTGTTGGGGCGTACGTTATCGGAGGGCGGCGGGCTGCTGCTCGCACCGTGCAACTGCATTCACACGCTCGGCATGCAATATGAAATCGACGCCGTCTACCTGGATCGAACCGGAACCGTGCTGCGCGTAGACGAGGCGCTTCCCGCCGGAAAGGCCTGCAAGGCGCAGCGGGGCGCGCGATATGTGCTGGAGCTGCCGGCCGGTACGGCGCGAAAGCAGTCCATTCAAGTGGGTAATCGTCTGGAGGGAGTCTTATGAGCGAACGAAACGAACGTAGAGAAGAAGGCGTTGAAGCGCTTCGCAACCGAATGGATGCGGACGCGCGGTTTCATCGCGTGCTCTCCGGCTACGATCCGGACGAGGTGCGCGACTTTCTGGAGGAGATGAAGCGCGTGCTGGCGCAGCAGGCGAAAGCGTCCAAGCGGGAGCAGGAGACGCTGATTGCCGAGCTGGAAGCAACGCGCAGCGAGCTGGCGGCGCGGAACTGCGCCATGAAGACGATTAAAGATGCGCTCGATCAGCGCGACATGGAGCTCAAGAGCATGCAGACGCGCGCGGTCGGGCTGACGCAGACGATCCGCTCGCTTGAAGCGGATCGCGCGGGCGTGGAACAGCTCCGCGCGGCCGCCGCGTCCGCGCGGATCGCCGCTGAACGGACGCAGACGCTTGAGCAGGAGGTGCAGCAACTGCGCGGCACGCTCACGCAGGCGGCAAACCTCATTGAAAGCTGGAAGACGGAGCGGACGCGCCTGCAGGAAGAGAACGCACGCCTCCGCGCCGAGATCGAAAACATGCGAATCCATGGCTGCCTGCCAACGCAGGCAAGCGAGCCGAAGAGCGCGCCATCTGCGGCCTTGATCCAGAGCAGGGTGGAGCCGGCGCCCGCGTTGACCCCGGAGATGGCGGACAAACTCGCCGATACGTTTGCGGAGGCCTACGCGCTGGTCAATTCCTTCCGGGCGGCGACCGAACCGACGCGCGCGCCGCAGCCGCAGCGCGGCAGCCCTTCCCGCGTGCAGGTGCTGCGGCCGGACGGCACGACAGCGGACTATTCCATCACCGGAAAGTAAGGAGAGAAAATTATGAAACGAAGCGTAGAAATGAGATTTTGGCTGGGGAAACGAGTGGTTCCCATTCTGGTTTCCCTTGTGCTCCTGTTTGCGATGGCGCCGCGCGCGCTTGCCGCCGGACACGGAAAGCCGATTGGAAAACCAGGCAAGCCGGAGCCTACGCAAACCAGCGAGCCGAAAGAGAAGAAGACCGAAGCACCCGGCAAACCGACGCCGAGTCCGGAGGAACCGTCGAGCAAGAAATATACGGGCATCTCGGTCGATAAGATCGCCAATGCGATTGAGAGCGTAACCGACAGCGAACAGCAATCGGAACTGACCAAGCTGCTCGACGCCTACAAGGCCACGCTGGACGAGAAGAGCGGCGCGCTGCTCTCCAAGACCGGCAGCATGAGCGAACTATCCCAGGCTGCGTCCGACGCGCGAAAGGCGCTCAAGGACGGGCTGAAGGAAGCGGGCTTTACGCTTGGCAGCGTGCTTGGCTGGCAGGAGTGGAAGCAATACCAGAACACGGAATCCAACCTGCAGTCCATTGCCGACGCAATCGCCGCCTTGGAGGATACGGACGCGAACAAAGCCCTGCTCAGCGATCTGCTGAAGGCATACCAGAACGCGCTGACAGCGGAGGCCGCCGCAACCGAGGAGAACAAGGAAGCGCTGGCCGAGGCGACCAATGCCGCGCACGAAGCGCTCTTTGAAGCGCTGTTCCTCGCGGGACTGCTCCCCATGGAAGAGCCCGCGCCGGTAGAAACGAGCGTTCCGCAGGAATAAACTTTCCGGAGAACGGGATTTGAATGCGAAGCGCGCCGCAAAGGGTTAAGAGCCTGAAACGGCGCGTTTCTTTGAATAGATAGAACGTATTCTGTTTGGATTCCTTTTCCCCTTTGAAAATGTCCGTCTGGTCGATAAACGTTGAAATACTAATTGACATTTCGACGGAATATGTTAAGATGGTTAAGCGCGAATCGAAACGGTTCGATTGCGTATCCTTGGCCGAGTAAAAATGCCCATCGGACGGGGCTGGCCGCTGCCGCGCGTGACGTGAAGCGTCACATTATTGATTGAGTTTGAAGACTCAAATTTTATAAGTTGGTTACTTCATAACCAGTGCTATTTTGCACACCACTTGTGAAACGGTCAATAAGAGTAGCGACGGCATCCATGCTAAACTGTGCTCTGATGAAACGGTCAAGGTCATGGTTCTATCCAATCCACGCAGAACGTACAATTGCGTGCCGGAAAACGGAACATAACCAGCGACAAACAGGTGGTATCGAAACATGCCGCCTGTTTTTTATTTGCGGCAATTTGGATCTGGGGAGCAACCGGCGGAAGGAACGAACATGAATCTCAACGAGCAGAAGCGCGCGCCGATCTACGAGGCGCTCAACCGCTTTCGAAAGCAGCGGGTCGTCCCTTTCGATGTGCCGGGGCACAAGCGGGGACGCGGCAATCCGGAACTCGTCGAGCTGCTGGGCGAAAAATGCGTCGGCATCGACGTGAACTCGATGAAGCCGCTCGATAACCTTTGTCATCCGGTTTCGGTGATCAAGGACGCGGAAGAGCTCGCGGCGGACGCGTTTGGCGCGGCGCACGCGTTCTTCATGGTCGGCGGAACGACCTCCAGCGTGCAGAGCATGATCCTCTCCGCCTGCAAGAAGGGGGACAAGATCATTCTCCCGCGAAACGTGCACAAGAGCGCGATCAACGCGCTGGTGCTCTGCGGCGCGGTGCCGGTCTACGTCGATCCGCGCGTGGAGCCGAAGCTCGGCATTCCGCTCGGCATGGAGCTAGCGGACGTTCGCCGCGCGATGGATGCGCATCCGGACGCGGTGGCGATGCTGCTCAACAACCCGACCTATTACGGCGTCTGTTCGAACCTCAAGGCGATTGTCGAGCTGGCGCACGCGCGCGGCATGCTGGCGCTCGTGGACGAAGCGCACGGAACGCACCTCTACTTCAACGACAAGCTTCCGCTTTCCGCAATGGCGGCGGGGGCGGACATGGCGGCGGTCTCCATGCACAAATCCGGCGGGAGCCTGACGCAGAGCTCGCTGCTGCTGTTGGGGCCAAAGGTCAACGCACGGCACGTGGACCAAATCATCAACCTCACGCAGACCACGAGCGCGTCGTACCTTTTGATGAGCAGCCTCGACATCTCGCGAAGAAACCTCGCGCTGCGCGGGGAAAAGTCGTTTGACAAGGTTGCACAGATGGCCGAGTATGCGCGCGAGGAAATCAACGAGGTCGGCGGATATTACGCTTACGGACGCGAACTCGTGAACAGGGATAGCGTGTTCGACTTTGACGTGACGAAGCTTTCCGTCTACACGCGGGACATCGGTCTTGCGGGCATCGAGGTATACGACCTGCTGCGGGACGAATACGACATTCAGATTGAGTTTGGCGACATCAGCAACATTCTCGCGTACATCTCAATCGGGGATCGGCTGCAGGATATCGAACGGCTCGTCGGCGCGCTGGCGGACATTAAGCGACTCTACGCAAAGGCGCCAACGGAGACGTTTCTCTCGGAATACATCTCGCCCGTCGTGGCGGCGACCCCGCAAGCGGCGTTCTACGCCAACAAGGAGTCCGTGCCCATTCGCGAATCGGTTGGGCGAATCTGCAGCGAGTTTGTGATGTGCTATCCGCCGGGGATTCCGATTCTTGCGCCGGGCGAGGTCATTACGAAGGAAATTGTGGAATATACCCTCTACGCGCAGGCGAAGGGCAGCAGCATGCAGGGGCCGGAAGACCCCGACATTCGGTATTTGAACGTGTTGAAGGGAGGCGTATGACGCGTGGAATTCTGGTTTAACGACATGCACACGCGGGTTGTACCGCCTCTTTTTCAAAAAAAGAGGGGGCGTTAGAAAGTGGAATTCTGGTTTAACGACATGCACACGCAGAATGTACAGTTGTCCATTCGCGTGGAGAAGCAGCTGTTTTCCGGCGAGAGCGACTTTCAGCGCATCGACGTGTTTGACTCCCCGGAGTTCGGGCGGTTTCTCGCCTCGGACGGCAGCGTGATCTTTTCGGAAAAGGACGAGTTCACCTACGACGAAATGATTGTGCACGTGCCAATGGCGGTGCACCCCAACGTCAAGCGCGTACTCGTCATTGGCGGCGGGGACGGCGGGGTTGCCCGCGAGCTGACGCACTACGAGGAGATCGAAGCGATCGACGTCGTCGAGCAGGACAAGCTTTTTGTGGACGTCTGCCGGAAGTTCTTTCCCGCCAACGCCTGCGGCCTCGACGACCCGCGCGTGAAGATTTACTATCAGGACGGGCTGCGGTTTCTGCGATCCCGTCAGGACGACTACGACCTGATCATCAACGACGCGACCGATCCGCTCGGGCACACGGCGGGGCTCTTTACGAAGGAGTTCTACGGCAGCTGTTTTAAAGCGCTGCACGACGACGGCATCATGGTCTACCAGCACGGCAGCCCGTTCTTCGACGAGGACGAGGACCCCTGCCGCGCGATGCACAAAAAGGCCTACCGGAGCTTTCCGATCAGCCGCGTGTATCAGGCGCATATTCCAACCTGTCCCGCCGGCTACTGGCTCTTTGGCTTTGCGTCGAAGAAATATCACCCGCTGGAGCACTTCGACAAGAAGCGCTGGGAGGAGCGGGGCATCAAAACCTGGTACTATACCGCAAACCTGCACGTCGGCGCGTTTTTGCTGCCGCGGTACGTAGAAGACTTATTAGAGGAGGAAGAAAACTCATGAACCGGAAATTGCTTGTCATCGGCTGCGGCGGCGTTGCCTCCGTTGCGATTCAAAAATGCTGCCAGAACAGCGCCGTATTCCCCGAACTCGTGCTCGCAAGCCGCACGAAGTCCAAGTGCGACGCGCTGATTGCCTCTATGCTCGGCAAAACGAGCACAAAGCTCTCCTCCGCAACCGTGGACGCGGACAACCTCAACGAGGTGGTTGAACTCATTCGCCGCGTGCAGCCGGATGCGGTGCTCAACGTCGCCCTGCCGTATCAGGACCTGACGATTATGGAAGCCTGCCTGATCTGCGGCGTGCACTACATCGACACCGCGAACTACGAGCCGGAGAGCACGGACGATCCCGCCTGGCGCGCGCTCTACGAAAAGCGCGTGGAGCGGGAGGGTTTCTCCGCGCTGTTTGACTACAGCTACCAATGGGCGTATGCCAAGCGCTTTGAAGAGGCGGGGCTGACCGCGCTGCTCGGCACGGGCTTTGACCCCGGCGTGACCAGCGTGTTTGTTTCCTACGCAAAGAAGCACTACTTCGACCGCATTGAGTCCGTTGATATTCTCGACTGCAACGGCGGCGACCACGGCTACCCCTTTGCGACAAACTTTAACCCGGAGATCAATCTTCGCGAGGTTTC
>JAYFPQ010000148.1:0-49327 GCA_034927595.1 Christensenella sp. | reverse complement strand
ATTTTCCTTTTTTATTAATTTGTACCGCCGCATTCGGCTAAAAAAACGACTGCATACGCAGAACAAGACTCACTCTACGCGGGCAGACGCGGGACGATTCCCACTAAAAAGCTCGGAATCCATTTGATATTATTCCATACGGCGGATCGCTTGTCAAATTTACGCTCAGTGAAAGAAGCGTTCTGATTCATGCTCCACCTGTTCCGAATGCTTTACCATAACCCCAGAATCGCATAGAGGATGACACCGGTCACAAAACTCGAAGGGTTCGCGACAAACGCATAAAATATGCGGCGAATAACAGTTTTCTCCTTCATAATAATCGCATATACCGTTGCTTCCACGACCGGAATAGCCAGTTCCATCCATAGCACCAAGTCAAACACGTCTCGATAGACTTCAAAATAGTGGGTATAAAACAGGATGCTGTGCATGATGATCTGTGTCACGAGGTTTGTAAGAACAACGAGTTTCCAATTTTTGCGGATGGAGAATCCAAGCGGGTTAAGAATAGCAAGTTCAATCGCCAACGTGATTACGATCGCAACGCCAACCCGAATCAAATACTTGTATAAGACTGATTTTTGCTCAACTTGATTGGTGCTGGCGTTGTAAACGGCGGAATTCGAATAATCCCGCCGAACCTGTGGCTCGGTTGTTTGAATGATTCCACTTTTTGTAGACAGTATGAGACGGTATTCCAGCGTTTTCTGTGACAGTTCTTTCCATTCGACCTTGTTGTCGCTCGCTGCGCGAATCATTCCGCCGTCGGGTGCCTCCAGAACCGGATACCAACCTTTCTCCTGCATGGAAAACAGCGCCAGAACCATGTTCTGATCTGCGCTGGGCACGAGGCGGGAAAAATCTTCGTCGGATGCGCCCGAAGATTCCTCCGTCAGCACCCAAATGCAGAAGGGTTCCTGCGGCGGGTTCACGATTTGAATCGAAAAATCGGGTGTTGGTGGCGGTGGAAGAGAATTTGCTTTTGCGGACGTTGGAGTAAAAAGAAGGAACATCAAAGCAGCGATGCAAATCACTCGACGTTTCATGGTTCACCCTTTCGTATTTTCCCGCATGTTTCATAAAGCAGAGAGCCAAAGCGGAACTCGAAAGTCTCCGTTTTGGCTCTGATTCATGATGCAGTGTTATTTCAATAGCGACTCGACAAACGTTACCGCGCCCGCGAGGTCGGCTTCGTTCGGTCGCCCTTTGGCTAACCCGCCGATGAGTTTGAACGGTCCAAAGGTGTCAAATCCGCGGCAATGCCACCCGCCGACGACGGAGGCTCCCTTGGAACGCAGCAACTCCGCAAATGCGCCCGAAAACTCGCCCTTCGGCGCGCCGCAGGTGTAGAGCGTGAAGCAGGCTTTGCCGGAGAGGTCGGCGCGCTCTTCGACAAACCGCTGGATCGGCTTGCCGAACTCGGACATGTAGATGCCGGAAGCGAACCCGACGAGGTCGTAGCCTTCCAGATCGACCGGTTCCTTCGTCGGAATCCGAACGAGGTCGACGGAGAGCTGTTTGGACACCGCTTCAACGACCTTTTGCGTGTTTCCGTGATGGATGGAGTAATAGAGGATCACTGCTTTTTTCATTGTTTTTTCCTTTGTTATAACTATGTCTTTTATTAACTAAATCTTTGTTATCACATGCACCAGGAACGCAAGGAACAGCGCGATCACCGCGCCGCGATGCGCCCAGAGCATGGCCGGAGTACGCTTCTTGCTCTTGAACAGAATCAGTCCGAGCACGATGGTCACAACCGCGAGCCCCGCGGTTACGATGCCCGTAATCGAAACCCATTGAAACAGAATCTGCAACACCACATGCGAAACCATAACGACCACCGCGCCAAACCCGAAGAACCGGTGATTCTTGACCAGGAACTTCATGACCTGTTGGTATCCGGCACGAAACTTGTTTTCCTTTGGCAGCTTCATCACCCAGTTGCGGTTGATCCACTTGACAAAAAAGTTTGCAATCGCGATGCCAAACAATACGGCGGTCAGTACGCCAAGCGCATTTCCCAGAAAAAACATATGCTACCTCTCTTCGTTTTCTCTATTTCCCTCCATTTGTCGGGAATCAACGAATCCTTCTGGGTTCATTCTAGATGGTCTGCGCTTGCCTTTCAACTGGCAGATGGAGGAATCTGTGCCTATTTTGCGCCGTTTAATGCATTTTCCACCGCGCAGCGGATCACGCGGCTGGAATTCGTTGCGCCGGACACGGAATCCACGTCCGTCGTCTGCTCGGCAAGCATGCGATCCACCACGCCTTCTCCCGGCGTACCGCGCTCGTTGCGGTGCTCCACGAGGTCGATCGACGTCATTTCGCCGTCCGAAACGGTCACCAGCACGCGCGCCGAAATGTAGCCGACGTCGCAGCTTCCCTCGTAGACCCCGTCCGGCACGTCCTTTGCCGAAACGCCTGCGAGGGTAACGGCCGCCATCTCCTGCTGGTAGACAACAAAGCTGTTGACGCAAACCAGCACGTGTGCAATGAGCAGCGCCGCCATGACCAGTCCGCTGATCTTGTGCAGCAGCAGGCCGCGCTTCGGACTTTTCTTGAACAGCGCTTTCCAACAGCAGGCGAACACCGCGCATGCGGTCATCGCAAACCCGAGCAGAAAGAGCGCGAGCGGGCGCTGGTAAAACAGCTTGAGCGCAAGAACCAGATGCACAACGCACAGCGCGACAAGCACGTAGCCGAGCGGACGATGCGCCGCATGTGCCGCACGCTTTAGCCGCGAGGAAGCGGGCAAACGGTTCGTCACGAACACCGCCGTCGTGAGCACGAAAACCAGCGCGGTTACGATTCCGAGAATCATATTGCTTCCCCCTTTCTTACCGCGTCGAGCAGCAATTCAAACCCATAGTGTAAAAACGCATCCTGCGTTATCGCGAAGTTCTTTTGCAAATAGCCTTCCTTGTTTGCGGAAAACGCAATCAGGCTGCAAATGCTGCTCCAGAACACAAGTCCCGCCTGAACCGGCAGCAGCGTCTCCTTTGCCTCGTCCTGCTGGACGGCCTCCGTGAAGAGCCGCTCAATCAGGCCGTTCGTCTGCTCGCCCGTTTCGTAGATGGCTTTCAGCACGGGCAGGCGCTGAAAGTCGGCTTCGTCGACGCTGATGTTGCTCAGCACACGGCCGAGGAACGCGGGGTCCTTCTTCGACAGATCGGTCAGCAGCTCGCAAATCGCGAAATACCGCCGCTCCAGCCCCTTGTTTTCCACGAGGCACCGCTCAATTCCGTCGCGAATGCTCCGCATATCCTCCAGCACGAGGTACCCGAGGATATCCTCCTTGTTCGCGAAGTAAACGTAGATCGTGGACTTGCTGTAGTCCGCGTCGGCGGCAATGTCGTCCATGCTGACGCCAGCCTCGCCTCTCTTGGCAAACAGCTCGCGCGCGGAGGCAAGAATCCGCTGCTGATGAAACTGGGAAAGCGCTTCCTTTTTCTTTGGCATACCTTCATCCATTTCTAATCGTACTTTTATTACGCATATCATACCGTTAGTATGATTTATTGTCAAGCGGTATAATAAAACCCGCACCAGACGATGCGGGTTTTATTTCTACATAGTTTGTCGTTAATCTACCCAGTAATTCATGCCGGATACATCGCACTCGCCGCTGTGATTCTGGCCGGTAGCCACAAGAGAGCCGTCCTTTAGTAGTCCAACGGAATGATACTGACCAGCACAGATTGCGACAACGCCCTTCCAGTTACCGACATTGCATTGGCCTTTATCATTCGCGCCCGTATATGCAACAGTCCCGTCATCACGAAGCCCTATGGTATGCTCGTCTCCACCAGATATATCAATGATACCCGTCCATCCGGTAACGTTGTCCTCATTCACCCAGTTTTTACCTTTTTTCTTTACAACCGTTCCTTTTTCCGCGTCCGTCATAACTACAAACGAGGTTCCATTTGCAGCATCTCCCGCAATGACATTCTTGTAACTCGAAACATCTTTTCGTTCATCGCCATTGTAACCAGAAGCAATGACAGTGCCATTATTCTTCAGCCCTAAAATATGATCTTCGCCGCCTAATATCTTGTTCATATCCGTCCAGCTCATGCAACTGCTTTGACCATTCTCGTCAAAGCCAGTGTATAAAACTCTTCCGTCATCCGTTACCGCAATAGAGCCTTGATAGGAGGCGGATATTTGTTTTATGTTCTCCCAATCGGAAACATCACATTCACCAGACTTATTAAGACCTGTACTAACTACAGCGCCATTC
The DNA here is from genome assembly GCA_034927595.1 of Christensenella sp. Lineage (GTDB taxonomy): Bacteria > Bacillota > Clostridia > Christensenellales > CAG-138 > UBA7703. The sequence continues at coordinate 45,075 of JAYFPQ010000148.1, read as the reverse complement.
TTGCAAAGGCCAAGCGCATGATCACCATAGCCCGCAACTTGGATAATATCCCGCCAGCCGGAGGTGTCAATGGCTTTTCCTCCAAAACTGACCACTGTACCATCGCTCCTCAGAAGAATCGTAAAATCATATCCTGCTGCAATTTTTCCTTCGGCTTGTTCATGCGATATTGGGTCATGTCTGTTTGGCGTAGGTGTTGGAGCAATCGTTGGTTTTGGAGATGGAGTTGGAGTTGCAATCGTATTACGACTTCCATTTCCAAACTCATTCTCCGGAAATTCCTTGCTGAATGCGAATAATAACAAAATTGACACTAATGCCAATACTATAAATGCTATAAGCTTTAATCGAACTTTTTTATAGAATAACGCAATTACGGCTATAAACAACAATATACTGGAGAATACTAAAATGATAATTCGAATAGTTCTATTTTGTATTTCTCCACAAAGACTAAAGTAGATTCCTAATACGCTGAAAATACCAAAACCTATTTCCATGGCAAGCATTCCGATATTTATCGGTTTTTGTGGTTCATGTTCCATATAAAGACCTCACAATATAGAAATCAAAAGTCATATCCCATGAAAACAGAATTTCAAACAATATACTAATGATTACTATACAAGCATTATCATTGTACATCAATAAACAATTGTAATATTCTCAATTGTTCTGTTTAGAAATCTACCCAATAGTTCTCTTTTGCTATATTCGCCAGCCCGTCGGCCTCGCTCCCGTCGGTCAATACGGTTCCATCTTTGCAGAGCCCGAGAATGTGGCTTCCGCCGACGCAGATCGCGGCTACGTTTTCCCAACCGGAAACACTCAATTCCTCGTTGGTTGGTGCCCCAATGGACACGACCGATTTATCCTCTTTTAAGCCAATCGCAAAGCCGTTTCCAACCGCGACTTGCAGTATATCCGTCCAAGTAGCTACCAGGTTCTCCAGCACGCTGCTGTCGCCAGTCGCTTTCACGCGTCCGTTATCCAGCACAAGCAGCATTCGGTCGTCCACTGCCGTACCGCTTACGATTCGCTTTTCCAAACTCGTCATATACGGGTCCGTCACTTCCCATGCATTCGCCGCGATCATCGAACCGTCGTTTCGCTCCGCAACGAGGATGCAGGCAGCACCAACGACCCTTTGCACATGATCCCAGGATTGGCAGTCGAGCATGCAGTCTTTGTTCAGGCTGTCAAATCGTATCTCGCCGTCCGTGGTCACGCCGACAACGCCATCCTTGCAGGCGACGACCTTCCGAATACCGCTCCAGCCGCTCACGTCATACTGTTCGAAATCCTTGCCCGTCACAACAACGGTGCGATCCTCCCGCAAGCCGATGGCATGATCTTTGTAGGCGGCAATCTGAATGATGTTCTCCCAACCTGAAGTATCGATGCCCGTCGCTTGACCATAGGTAACGACTTTCTTGTCGCTTCGAAGCAGCATGGAGAAGTCGTTCCCCGCGGCGATTTTGCCGGAAGGGTCGGTGATTTCTGGGGTTGGGGTTGGGATTGGGGTAATTATTGGTGTGGGCGAAGGCCGTCCACATGATTCCAAAAGCGTACCGCCTGATAATGAGAACAGCGCAGCGAGGATCGCTATGGAAAAGCACACCATATTTATTACTTTATTCAGTGTCTTCAATTGAGTTTTCGTCTTACAGAAAAGTGCCGGATAACTGACTACAATGAGAAAAACAAAAACAACAATATAAGTCAGCGATTTCAAAACGGGACTTTTTAAGGAAACTCCACCGTAACTAGTAAATATGGCCACTGCTGATAACACAATAGATATTGCATTCGTATTAAACCCGGTATTAACATCTTCGTTTTCACGTTCCTGATCCATCCCAATATCCTCTTTCCGATTATTTCCATCCCACTATATTAACCTGTAATCCCATACTTATATTACGTGTCTCCACCTTCGCTCACAACGGAACATATTGTGTATTCTTGTCGTTTTTTATCGCAGCAGCGCAAGAAGCAGTGATACGCAAGAAAGCAGTAGCCTTATGCTGCATTATGGAAGATCAACTCTGGTTTTGTATGTTCCTGTTGGGTGTTTTCACGAATCAGGATTGTATCTTTCGCCTGCGTTTTATATAATCAGCTCAAGCGCCGTTTCATCGTAATACATTCACCATTCAAATCCACACCGGAGGAATCTTTCATGTCAAATCGTCTAAGCACAAGGTATTCGTTTGTCTTGCGTTCTGTTTCGCTCTGTCTCTGTATTGTTCTGCTGTCGCTTGCTTTGTTCTGTGGCTGCTCACTTTCCCCCGCCGCGGCCGCGCCAACCGAAGCCCCCGCCGCGGCGCCCGTGCCAACCAAGGCGCCCGCGTTTGTTGCGGCCCCCGCCTCCGACAACAAGGCAATCTACCGCGACTACTTCGGCTCGTTCTACGGCTGGGACAACGTGAATTCGTATGCCATTCGCGCAGATCAGCCGAACAAATACAACGCATTCCTCGCCGATTTAACGCAAGATGGCGCGTATGAATTGATCGTAACGGACGATACGTTTGGCGACTCGGTTGAACTGACGGTCTATACCGTTATGCAGGGTGAGGCAGTCATGATCCATGGCGACATCAGCACCTACGAACCTCGCGCAAAAACATTCGGCATCTATCTGAAGGACGACAAGGCTTATATTCTGATCTGCGAAAACAACATGACACAGACCGGCGGGGATTGCTCCTACCGCGTCTTCAGTCTTACCTCGACCGGGGAGGAGAACATTTTAATTCAGGACACCTATGCCGAACGGTTCAATCCGGAAACTGGCGAGGTCGGCGAAGCGTATTATGATTTCCTTGCCCGTCAGGACAGTGTTTTGCAACAGGCCACCATTCTGTTTCGCTGCGATGACGGTTTTGTCCTCCAGTCCTCGCCGGAAGCCGTTCTGAATTAACATAAGCTTTCAAACGAAAGATACGCCTCGAACGGGAGTTGTCTCCTGCTTCGGGGCGTTTTGTGATTCTTGTATTAAAAAATTAACACTACAAAGGACTATCGTTGTTATTCTACATAAAATCTTCACATTGGTTCGGTACGCTATGCATAACCAATGGAGCCAAAAGGTTCCGCACGGCCAGGAGTGAAGTTCATGAACCGCACAGTCGTATTCACCGTTTCCGGAATGACCTGCGCGCACTGCGAAATGCGCATTCAAAACGCCGTCAAACGTATTCCCGGCGTCTCGAACGTCAGCGCTTCGTTTTCGCATCGCAAGGTCGAGGCAGTCTTCGACGAGGAGAAGGCGAGCGTGGACGCGATCCGCGCGGCAATTGAATCCGCCGGGTATGCGGTCGTCGGCGAAGGACGCGTGCGTCAACCGATCTCCAAGGTCGTTCCCGTCGCGCTGATTCTGCTCGCCGTCTATTTTCTGCTTCGATACACGGTCGGGTTCGATTTTCTCGGGTTTATCCCGACAATCGACAGCACCGTCTCCCTCGCCGCGCTGTTCGTCACCGGCCTGCTCACGAGCGTGCACTGCATCGCCATGTGCGGTGGAATCAATCTTTCGCAGAGCGTTTCCTCCAGTGGAGCAAAGCAGAGCAGTCTGCGGAGTCCCCTGCTCTACAATCTAGGGCGCGTAATTTCCTATACGCTCGTCGGCGCTTTGGTCGGCGGGCTGGGTTCCGTACTCTTCTTCAGCGAAACGCTGAAATCGATTCTTTTAATCGCCGCCGCGCTCGGCATGCTGCTGATGGGTCTTAGTATGCTCGGCTGGCTGCCCTGGTGGCTCGTGCCGCGCGTTCCCGCGTTTCTCTCGGTAAAAGCGGGCAAGGCGAGCGCGGGCAAAGGGCCACTCGTCGTGGGTCTACTCAATGGCCTCATGCCCTGCGGGCCACTGCAGGCCATGCAGCTCTACGCCCTCGCCACCGGCTCCGCGTTGACCGGCGCAATCTCCATGCTGCTCTTCTCCCTCGGCACCGTTCCGCTGATGCTCGGCGCGGGCGTTGCTTTCTCCGCACTCAAGGGAAAGTTCACCTACGTAATTCAGCGCGTCAGCGCCGTGTTTGTGGTGTTCTTCGCAGTCGTGATGGCTTCCAGCGCGCTTTCGCTTGCCGGCGTTCGCCCGCAGAGTTCGGGCAGCCTGCCCGCCGCCCCCGCCGCGTCAACCGCCGCCCCCAAGCAGGAGGAAACACAGTCGCTCTTGCAGCAGGCACTGGATAAGGGCTATCTACCCGCAACCGTCCAAAACGGCGTGCAGACGATTCAGGCCGACCTGAACCCCTCCGTGTATCCGTTTATCATCGTGCAGAAGGGCATTCCGGTGGAGTTCACCATTACGGCGGACGAAAGCTCGATCACCGGCTGCAATCAGACGGTCGTCTTTCCGGAGTATCAGGTGAAAAAGGCGCTGCAACCGGGCGACAACGTGATTACGTTCACACCGGAGGAATCGGGGATCGTCCCCTACACCTGCTGGATGGGCATGCTCGACGGGCGGATTCTCGTGGTGGACGACCTTAGCGAAGCAAACGCGAAGTAATTCCGGTATTCCGTCACAGATAATCAATGAAAACGACGTATAATGTAGTTATAAAAGTCTGTTTGCCGGATGATTTCGGCAGGACAAGGAGAGACCCCATATGAAAGAATCCCGCTATACGGTAACCGGCATGACCTGCGCCAGCTGCTCGGCACATGTGCAGCGCGCGGCCTCCAAGGTGCCCGGCGTCACGAGCGCCGAGGTAAACCTTGCGAACGAAACGCTTACCGTTCAATATGACGAATCTAAAGCAAACTTCGACACCTTCCGTCAGGCGGTGGAGCAGGCGGGCTACGGCCTCATCGCCCCGCAGGTCGGCAAACACGCCGAGCTTGGCGTGGACGGCATGACCTGCGCCAGCTGCTCGGCGGCGGTTGAACGTGCGCTGAAAAAGCTCGACGGCGTGACGGAAGCCTCCGTCAACCTCGCGACCAACCGCGCTACGTTTGTCTACGATCCCGCGAAGGTAAAGCTTGCGCAGGTGCGCGAGGCAATCACAAAAGCGGGCTACACTCCGCTCGATCTCGAGAGCGAGGACACGCACGATGTCGACCGCGAGCGCCGCGAACACGCGCTGCTCGTGATGCGCATTCGGCTGATTGTCGCCGCCGTGTTTGCCGCGCCGATTCTCTACATCGCCATGGCGCATATGTTCCCCGCGCTCGGCGTGCCGCTGCCCACGTTCATGAACCCGCATATGTTCCCACTCGTATTCGCGCTCGTGCAGCTGCTGCTGACGATACCCGTGCTCATCGCAGGCGGAAAGTTCTTTCGCGTTGGCATGAAGACGCTCTTCAAGGGCGCGCCAAACATGGACACGCTGGTTGCCATCGGCACCGGCAGCGCGTTTCTATATGGAATTTACGCAACCGTGCTCATCTACTTGGGCGACTTTGGCTTTGCGCAGCACCTCTACTTTGAATCCGCGGCGGTCGTCATTACGCTCGTTATGCTCGGCAAGTATCTCGAAGCGGCCAGCAAGAGCAAAACCTCCGAAGCGATTCAAAAGCTTCTAGCGCTCAAGCCAAAGACCGCGATTATTCTGAAAAACGGCGCGGAGCTGGAGGTTTCGCTCGACGAAGTCGCCGTTGGCGATCTCGTGCTCGTTCGCCCCGGCTCGGCGATTCCAGTGGACGGCGTTGTCGAGGACGGCGCGTCCAGCGTAGACGAAAGCATGCTTACCGGCGAGAGCCTGCCCGTGGAAAAACAGCCCGGCTCGCCCGTCACCGGCGGCAGCATCAACGGCGAGGGAATGCTCCGCTTTACCGTCACCAAGGTTGGCGAGGACACCGCGCTGTCGAAGATCATCCATCTCGTCGAGGAGGCGCAGGGACGCAAAGCGCCCATTGCGAAGCTCGCGGACGTGATCTCCGGCTACTTTGTGCCCGCCGTCATCGGCGTTGCCGTGCTCTCCGCCGTCATCTGGGCGTTCGCAGGCAAGGACTTCAACTTTGTGCTCAATATCTTCGTAACCGTGCTGGTCATCGCCTGCCCCTGCGCGCTTGGCCTCGCAACCCCGACCGCCATCATGGTTGGCACCGGCAAGGGCGCGGAGCTCGGCGTTTTGATTAAGGGCGGCGAAGCGCTGGAAACGACGCACCGCGTGGACACCATCGTGCTCGACAAAACGGGCACCATTACGCAGGGCAAGCCGGAACTCACGGACATTCGCCTGTATACGACGGAATCGGAAGCGGACTTGCTTGCGCTCTCCGCCAGCGCCGAGCGCGGCTCGGAGCACCCGATTGCGCGCGCCATCGTGGAAGCCGCCGAACAGCGCAATCTCACGCTCGCCTCGCCGGATACCTTCCGCGCGGTCGCCGGGCGCGGCATCGACGCCGTCGTCTCCGGCAAGCGCGTGCTCGCGGGCAACGCAAAGCTCATGCAGGAATCCGGCATCGACGTCTCCGCTTCGCAGGCGGACGCGAGCAAACTCGCGGGCGAAGGCAAAACGCTGATGTACATCGCCGTCGAAGGCTCGCTTGCCGCGCTGATGGCGGCGGCGGACGCGGTGAGACCCACGAGTAGACGCGCCATTGAGCGGTTGAAAGCCCTCGGACTCGACGTCTACATGCTCACCGGGGATAACGCAAACACGGCCGCTGCCGTAGCCAAGAGCGTCGGCATCGACCATATTCTCTCGGATGTATTGCCGGACGGCAAGGCAAGCGCCGTGCAGCAGCTGAAATCGCAGGGCAAGCGCGTCGCCATGGTGGGCGACGGCATCAACGACGCACCCGCGCTGGTACAGGCGGACGTCGGCATGGCAATCGGCACCGGAACGGATGTTGCGGTTGAATCCGCGGATGTCGTGCTCATGCGCGGCGACCTTTCCGCCGTGGTGTCCGCCGTTGCGCTCTCGCGCGCAACCATTCGCAACATTCGCCAGAATCTCTTCTGGGCGTTTGCGTACAACGTTGTCGGCATTCCGTTTGCCGCGGGACTGTTCTTTGCCTTCGGCGGTCCGCTCTTAACGCCGGTGTTCGCGGGCGCGGCCATGGCGCTTAGCTCCGTCTCCGTGGTCACCAACGCGCTGCGCCTCAAGCGCTTCCGCGTGAAAGATTAAAGGATAAATGCGAGGATAGCATATGAAAAAAATACTTTCTACTCTATTTGCACTCACGCTAACGGCGTTACTGCTGGCAGGCTGTTACGGCTTGGACGTAATCCTGCGCGACGGCCCAAAGTCGCTGGACGCGATTGTCTCCGCAAACCCCGCGCTTGTCTCAGCGCCAACGGCGGACAGTCCCTATTTCGCGCTCAGCGTGGACAAAACGACAAAGCTTCTTGTGAGCAAGGATTTCTCGCTTTCGACGGAAGATGTTCTGTTTGAGACGCCGCTGAAGCCCTTTGTCGACGCCGGACTGGACGTCTCCAAGCTCTCCGCGGGCTATCGCGCGGACGCGGAGAATCTCTACCTGACCGCGGACTTTGGCAGCGGCAAGGGCGCGAAATCCAGCTTGGCCGACGCATTGATGACAAGCGCCACGTTTGACCGTTCGGTGCTCGGCTACCACGCCGCGCTGGATCATTACGGCGTCGCGCTCTCCGGCGGCAAGTTCGAATGGGCGAAGGACTACGCCACGAATGACAAGGACATCGTCTTTGTTCTCGCAGCCACACCACTGGCAGATCTCGGCGTCGACGTGCAGAACATCGACGGCTGGGTGTTCATGACCATGCAGGACGACGCGGGCAAGGACTTCGACGTGCTGCTCAAGCCGTATTCCCTCGCATCGTAAGATTGCAAAGCGCGCAACCCGGGCGTATTCTAGGAATTGGATACGCCCGATTTCTTCTGAAATAGGAGTTTTTATGGCGGAACACGAAACGATTCTAATCGTCGAAGACGAACCCAGCATTGCGCAGGTTCTCCGCTCCTATTTGGAGCGCGAGGGCTTTGCCGTTGCCGTTGCGGCGGACGGACAGGAGGCGCTCGTTCAGTTTGACGCAGTGTCCCCCGCGCTCGTGCTGCTCGACCTCATGCTGCCGCGCCTTTCCGGCGAGGAGGTTTGCCGCGCCATCCGCGCACGCGGGGAAACCCCCGTCATCATGCTCACGGCAAAGGCCGAGGAAGTGGATATTCTCGCGGGGCTTGGCATTGGCGCGGATGATTACGTGACCAAGCCGTTCAGCCCGCGGCAGGTCGTCGCCCGCGTCCACGCGGTGCTGCGCCGCGCGCGCGCTACCGGCGGTCGCACAACGGAGCTTCGCTTCGACGACGGCGCGCTGGTGATCCGCACCGATACGCGGACGGTCTACCGTAACGGAGCGGAGGTCACGCTCACGCCGAGCGAATACGCCCTGCTCGTGGCGCTCGCGAGCCGCCCGAACCGAACCTTCACACGTGACGAGCTGATTGCGCTCGCGCTGAAAGAGGATTTTGAGGGATTTGACCGTGTGATTGACACGCACATGAAAAACCTCCGGCAAAAGCTGGAGGCGGATGCGAAACGCCCGCGTCTGCTCGTTACCGTTTACGGCGTCGGCTATCGCTTTATAGGAGAACCCAAGGGAGAACCCAAATGAAACCCATGCGCTTAAGAACCAAACTTTCGCTCGCGTTCCTGCTGATTGCGCTGTTTTCGTTTGCACTCATCGGGCTGTTTGCCAATGGCTTGCTCGGCAGGCAGTTTGAGCGCTACACGCTCGACAAGCTCGACCGAACGATCGAAAGCACCGTATCGCAGGTCACGGAGCTCTATTCCCCTACCGATGGCGTTTGGAACACCATGGCGCTGGACACGGCGGGCATGGCGCTGCTCACAAACGGGCTTCTCCTCCGCGTAACAGACGAATCCGGCGCGGTCGTTTGGGACGCGCGCACGCACAACAACGGCATGTGCATGCTGATTCTTGAGAACATGGCGCAGAACATGCAGTCGTATCAGTCCAATTTTCAGGGCGGCTACGAAGAGCAGTCCTTCCCCGCCGTGGTCAACGGCAAGACGGTTGGCACAGTTGTCGTCGGCTATTATGGGCCGTTTTACTACAGCGATGCGGATTTGCAGTTTCTGGGGGAGTTAAACCGCCTGCTGCTTCTCGCGGCGGCCATTTCGCTCGTCGCCTGTTTGCTGCTTGGCGCGTATCTGGCGCGTCGGCTCACGCGCCCCATGGAGCACATGATTCGCGCGAGCAACCAGATCGCCTCCGGCGACTACGGCGCGCGGATTCCTCCGTCTTCCACCACGGAAATCGATGCGCTCGCGCACTCGGTCAACCAGCTTGCCACCTCGCTGGAAGCGCAATCTACCCTGCGCAAGCGGCTTACGGCGGACGTGGCGCATGAGCTGCGTACGCCGCTTACCTCGCTGCAGAGCGCGGTGGAGGCCATGCTGGACGGTGTTTGGGACGCGAACGAGGAACACCTGAACAGCTGCCGCGAGGAGGTGCTGCGCCTCTCCCGCCTCGTGGACGAACTTGGCACGCTCTCGCGCTACGACGGCGCGCCGCTTACGATGGAGTATGAGTATCTCGAGTTAAGCGAGCTTGTCCGGCGCGTTTCCGCCGGGCTGGAACCGTCGTTTCGCCAGAAGGGCGTAACGTTCCAATTGGAAGGCGGCGAGGTTTGGCTCTCCGCGGAACGCGGAAAACTCTCGCAGGTCCTCGTGAACCTGCTCTCCAACGCTCTGAAGTTCACGCCAGAAGGCGGGTCGATTACGGTTTCTCTTGACGAATCGGAGCAAGCCGCCGCGTTCACCGTGTCGGACACCGGAGACGGCATTGCGCCGGAGGATTTGCCGTATATCTTCGAGCGGTTCTACCGCGCCGACCCTTCGCGCTCCCGCGCGACCGGCGGCAGCGGAATCGGCCTTTCCATTGTGGAGGCAATCGTCAAGGCGCACGGCGGAACAATCTCCGTCTCCAGCGTGCCCGGCGAGGGCAGCGCGTTTACGGTTACGCTGCCCAAACAAGGTGCCACTCAAAGCATTTGAATCTGAACGCAAGCAAAAATCCGCCGGGTGACCGACGGATTTCTTGTTTGTGCTTTGCGTTACGAGAGCGGCAACCCCGCCAGTTCGTGCGTTTTCGCCCAAATCTCAGCACATATCTCTTTATCCAGCGCATGCGGCATGGGTTTTTCATCGATCGTCAGGTTGAAATATCTGCCGGATGTGCTGCTCAGCTCCGGCGCGGAGGCGAGATAATACAGCGCCTCGCCGGAGATTGCGGGATCCTTGAGCGTGTGCCAGACCACCGTATGCAGCCAGGTTCGATAGAGCCAGCCGTTGTTGCTGCCGATGTTCGTCTTCACCCCGCCGGGATGCATGGCGTTGATCGTCGTATTCGTGCCTTTCCACTGCTCCGCGAGGGTCATCACGCTCATCAACTGCGCGGTTTTGGACGCGCCATAGGCTCGTAGCCCGATGTAAGGGCGCTTGTGCCAGTCGAGGTCGTCCATCCGTAGCCCGCCAAAGCGGTGCCCCTCCGAATTGACCTGAATCACCCTGCCCTGCTCGCTTTTGTGTAGCCGCTCGCTCAGCAGCATCGTAAACAGAAAAGGAGCGATGTGGTTCACCTGAAAGACGAGCTCCATGCCGTCCCCGGTGATCTTGCGCGTCGTGGAGTGCAGCCCCGCGCTGTTGATCAATACGTCAATTCGCTCATAGCGCTGCCGGATGGTCTCCGCGGCAGCGCGAACGTCCGCTAGACGGCTGAAATCCGCCGTCACGACGTCTACCGTAGCGTGATATTCCGTTTCGAGCTGCTGTTGCAGCGCCTCGCCCTTCTCGCGGTTTCGGCAAACAAGCACCAGCCGCGCGCCGCCCGCCGCGAGCTGTTTCGCCGCTTCGAGACCGACGCCGGAGGTCGCGCCGGAGATGACGCAGAGCTTGTCCGTCATCGGCGTGGTGCTCTTGTGCTGCTGTGCCTTTCCGTTTTTCAGGAAGGCGAGGTCTTCCTTGGTGTATTGGTATTTCATATTGCACCTCAACCGAACTTCTTGTGCATAAACTTTCGATATGGTTTCTTGAACCAGGGAATCCCATTGAAAATATCGCCCCAGAGGTCGTAATAGTCCCGCTGGCGGATGATTCTGCCGTCATCGTGGAGCGTCAGCTTTGTGCTGCCGTAGATCGGCGTGCTGGGGAACTTCGTGAACATCATGGTCATCGTCCAATCAAACATAATTTCGTTCCCTTTGACAAAGATCGTGCCCAGCTCCATCTGGAGTTCCTTGCAGCGGTCGGTCAGGCGCTTGCAGAGCGCGATGAACTCGTCCTTGCCCTCGATGCGCTGAATCGTGTCCTGAAACACGATGTCGTCGTGATAATACGGGTAGATATGCGTCCAGTCCGGTTTTCCGGCTGTGTTGTACGTTTTCGACCAAAGCAGCCGAACGGTCTCTTCGTTCAGCGTCAGGCGCTCTTCGGTTGGCGGTGTGTTTTGACTCGTTTGCTCCATCGTTCTCTCCTTTTCAAACTATACTCAACTGTATTTTGGATGAACGCAGCGCGATTGTTTGATTCGATCATACCATATCGTCCCCTCCTTCGGAAGTTCGTTTTCGGGATTTTATTTGACAGTTTGCCGCTTTCGTGAAAAAATAAGAATCATTGTTGTAATGAAGTGTTGTACAAATCCGAACCGAACCAGTTTCGTCTCTGTTTTACAAGCATTAACCGACAAACTGAACAAGGTCTGCATACAATAAAGAAACCGTTCTGTATCTGTAGAAACACTCGAACCGACAAGCTGAAAAAGGTCTGCATCCCATAAAAGAAAACCGTTCTGTATCTGTAGAAACACTCGAACCGACAAAATGAACAAGTCTGCATTTAATGAATATCAGTTGAAGGGGGGCTTATTTGGTGATTTGTAAAAAATGCGGATTCCAGAATAGCGAGAACAGCCGGTTTTGCCAGCACTGCGGCGCGTCGCTCTCCCCTGCCAAAGCGGGCGGCGGACGAACCGTTTTGTACGTGGCCATCGGCGTCGTCTTTCTCGCGCTCGTAACGTTGATTGTACTGCTACTGCGCGGCACCAATCCGGCGGAGGGCGTTTGGCACAACGAGGAGTTGCAGCAGGTGCTTCGCTTTCACGACGACGGCACCGTGGTCATCCGTTCTTCCTATGGCGATTTTGAGGCGGATTACCTGCTGGACAAGGGCGGCAAGCACGGCGTCATCACGCTCAACGGCACGGCCATTCCGTTTGCGCTGGAAGGCGACAGCCTGATTTTGACGAGCGGCGGCGAAGAAACGCGCTTTGTGCCCGGCACTATGGAGATTGCTCTGTTGACGCCGTCACCCGAAGCAACCGCGGCCGAAACCGCCTCCGTCGTGCCGGAAGCGTCGCCAACCTCGCCCGCCGCACCGACGCAAACCCTCGCCCCGACGCCAACACCAACACCAACGCCAACCCCAACGCATACCCCCGCCTCGACGCCGACCGCCGCGCCGACGGCAACCGCCACCTCCGCGGTTACGTTCGGGCCGTTTCCTTCCTTCTCGCTCGGGCCGTTCATCACGCTCTCGCCGTCGGTGATCAAGCCCGATCTGTCCGGGCTCATCAAGGGCGACATCATCGGCAAGATCGTGATGCAGAAGGTAGTCGGCAACTGGCTCTACACCGGGGACAACGACTATGTGCTCACCTTTGCCAGCACCGGGGATTATACGGTGTCCTATCACGGCATAGGGCTTGCCGGAACGTATACGTTCAGCACGCTGACCGGCGAAGGCGAGATGCACTACGGCTCGGACACGATTCCGTTCACCGTCAGTGGGGACACGCTGACCTGGGACGACGGAACCGAATTTATTCGGGGGTAGTTAAATTTTGCATCGATCGATGAAATCAAACGAAAGCACGACAAAAAGCAAAGACTCGGATGCTCTCCGAGTCTTTGTTGTTTCTGAATCCTAATTGTGCTCTACTCGTTTAGCGCTTCCACCAGAATATTCGCGAGCAGTTCCGCGCCTTCCTGCACGCGCTTTGTCATGCCCAGCCCCTGCTCCGTGGTTGCGGGTTGAATGCCGACGAGGCAGGTTTCGCAGGCGCACTCCAGCTTGAGATAGGCCAGCATCATCGGCAGCGGCAGCATGTGCGTGGAAAAAGACAGCCCGGCCGCGCGCTCCTCCGGCAGAATTTGAATCGAACCCGCCGGAAGTTCCAAATACGCCGCGTCGACCACGAACAGCAGATCCGGCCCAAACGCCTTGATCACGCCGGTAAAGTTCTCCGGCGCGGGCCCGCCCTTGACCAGCAGCAGCCGCTCGCCCGCTTCGCCCACCGCAAGCCCGGCGTGTTTTGCGAGACAATCGACGAGGTACAGCCCCGCTTCGTCGTCCCGGCAAAGCTCGGAGCCAACCCCGATCACGGCAACGCGCTTATTTCGCGCGAACGTTTCTTTTAAATAACGCTCGACTTCGTTCACAGCTCGATCTTAAAGTCGTCCCGCGAGAAGTTCGCGAGCAGCACGTCGCTGCTGAAGCTGATGCACTTCTTGGGGCAGGTGTCCGCACACTGGCAGCAAAAGATGCAACGGCCAACGTTGAGGTAGGCATGCATATCCTTCTCCTCCTTGGTGCCGTGGTTTTCAATCGTGATCGCGCCCGTCGGGCAGTCCCGCATGCACAGTACGCAGTTGATGCAGGTCGTGGGATCGTACAGCAGCCGCCCGCGGTAGCCCTTTTGAATCCCTTCGACCCCAAACTGCGCGGTCTGCGTCGCGGGTTTTCGAAACAGGTTTAAGATAGCGAGACCGGCGAGACCGCCGGGACGTTCCTTCTTTTTCTTCATAAACCCAGCCCGCCTCTCAAGATCAGATTCAAAATCAACTGCGCAATCGCAATTGGCGTTAGAATCGACCAGAACAGCTTGAGCGTCTGGTCAATTCGAATGCGCGCCATCGTCGCGCGCAGCAGCACGAGCACCAGCACAATCGCGAGTGTTTTGACCAGATACAGCACAAAATCCACCGCGTTGTTGCCCGTGAAGAACGGCAGGAAGATGGCCGCGATCACGGAGGCCATCACGGCCAGTTCCGTAACCGCCGTCGCGCGGAAAAACAGCAGATACCGCCCGCTGTATTCCACGAGCGCGCCGCCGACGATCTCCGTTTCCGCCTCCGGCGCATCGAAGGGCGAACGCTCCAGCTTACTCTGCGTGGTCAGGAGGGCGACGAAGAACGCCGGCAGGTTGATCAGCAGGTAGAGCGGGCGCGCCGCGTAAAACGTTGCGATGCCGGTGATGGACCAGGTTCCGGCGAGAATGGCGGGCGAAAGGAACGCCATAAACAGCGGAACCTCGTAGGCAAACATCTGCGTGAGCGTTCGAAACGCGCCGATGGTCGAGTAGACCTCGTGGCTGTTGTAGCCCGCGAGAAAGTGGCAAAGCGTCGGAATCGAGAGCAGGTACAGCACCGCGACGAGGTCGCCTTCGTAGGCGGTCACCGCCTGCATACCCCAGACGGGCGCGCAGAGAAACGCGGTAAAGACCGCCGCGAGGGACACCGTCGGCAGCGCGGCGAACACGAGCTTCTGCGCGTTGTTCGGCAGAATGACCTTTTTTCCGATCAGCTTGAGCATGTCCGCCAGCGGCTGGTACCACGGCGGGCCTTTGCGGTTCTGCATCCGCGCGTAGACCTTTCGATCCACAAACTCCAGCAGGAACGAATAGACGCTTAAAAACAGCAGTCCGGGAAACAGAAAAACCTTGATAAACGGCACTATCATTTCGGTTCTCCTCCGTTAAAACGGCCGGATCGCGATGGATCCCGGGTCGATGCCGTTGCGTTTGTATTGCTCAATGCCAAACTGGCGAATCTGTTCCCAGCTTGCGATCTGCTCCTCGCGCCCGCTGTTGAGGCGAATGGCGCGGTCGGTGCAGGAATAGCAGGGGTCGATGGCAGCGATGATGATCGGCACGTCCGCGAGCTGAAAGCCCTCGAGCATATAGCTCATGCCATGCCAGTTCGCCTCGGACGGGGCGCGGACGCGGACGCGATCCGGCATGTCCGAACCGTTGGAGCGGATGTAGTGGATGTTTTCCCCGCGCGGAGCCTCGACGCGGCGCAGCGTTTCCCCAACGGGGAGCTTGCGCGGCGCGCGGACGGCGATTGGGCCTTCCGGAATCTCCTGAATCATCAATCGAATCAGACGGATGCTCTCGAGCATCTCCTTGACGCGAACGAGCGTGCGCCCGTATACGTCGCAGTGGTCGTCCGTAATGGCGTTGACCGCAATTTCCTTATAGACGCCGTAGGGTTCGATCACACGGATGTCGTCCAGAATGCCCGCCGCGCGCGCAACGGGGCCAACGGCGCTGAAGCGCTCGACGTCCGCCGGAGTAAGCACGCCAATGCCCTTGAGCCGCGCAATCAGCGTGGTTTCGGTCATCGCAAGTTCCGCATAGTAGCTGATCTTTTCCTCCAGAACCGTGCAGATCTTCAGGATTTCCTGCATGAGTTCCGGCTCCAGATCCCGGCGCACACCGCCAAAGGTATTGATGCCGTAATTCACGCGGTTTCCGCCGATCTTCGCAAGCAGGTCGAGCACGAGCTCGCGGTCGCGCCAGGTGTACATAAACAGCGTGTCAAAGCCGATTTCGTGCGCGGCGACGCCAAGCCAGAGCAGGTGGCTATGCAGCCGCTCCAGTTCGCCGACGATTCCGCGAATGTAGTATGCGCGGCGCGGCACCTCCAGCCCCGCCATGTCCTCAAACGCCTGGCAGAAACAGGAGGTATGCGCATGCGAGCAAATACCGCAGACGCGCTCAATGATGTAGAGATCCTGAATATAATTCCGGCTTTCGCAGGCCTTTTCCACGCCGCGGTGGTTATAACCAATCTCGACGACCGCGCGCTCAACGCTCTCGCCGTCCAGCGTAATCTTAAAGCTGCCCGGCTCCTTTAGGGACGGGTGCTGCGGGCCGATTGGCAAAACGACTTTATGGTTGTTTCGATCGCTCATTGCTTTGCCTCCTCTTTCGGCGGCTCGTATGCCATGGTCTTTTTGTTAAAGTAGGCGGGGTTCCATTCCTTGCGCAGCGGATACTGCCCCTCCGGCCAGCAATCCGGCAACGGATAGCTCGGCCCTTCCGGCAGGCCGTGCACCTGAACGCCGAAGAGGTCCACCATCTCGCGCTCGTGCAGAATCATGGAAGGATACAGCTCGCCCTGCGAGTTCACGACGGGGTGCGCCTTTGGCACGCGCTCGCGCAGCACCAGCAGGATGTCCTCGTCGTTGGACACGATGTACGACAGCCCGATGTACTCCCCCTCGTCCGTTCCGACGATGTGCTTGCCCTTGTGAAAGTTCAGCTCGACGCGCGCATAGCGTAGCGCTTCTTCCAGCAGCTTGGGCTCGACAAACACCGACCAAATGCGAAATTCATTTTGTGCATGCGCCTGTATGTCCGGAAACCGCGCGTTGAGCAAGTTTACTACCTGTTCGGCACTCATTCGGATTTGCCCCCCTTCTGATCCAGCGACGCGAGCAGTTTATTCACCGCGTCGATGATGGCCTCCGGCCGCACCGCGCAGCCGGGAATATACGCGTCCACGGGGACGACGGTGTCGATGCCGCCGGTTACGCAATAGCAGCTGTCGAAGATGCCGCCCGTGCAGGCGCAGGTGCCAACCGCGATGACGAACTTTGGCGTCGGCATCTGGTCGTAAATCTGCTTGAGCCGGTCGCGCGTTTGCAGCGTTACCGCGCCGGTGCAGACCAGCACGTCCGCATGCCGCGGGCTGCCCTGCTGCAGAATGCCGAGGCGCTCCAGATCGTACTGCGGAGTCAGCGCGTCCACAACCTCAATGTCGCAGCCGTTGCAGGCGCCCGCGTTAAAATGAATGATCCACGGGGACTTTTTTTCGCCCCACGCAATCGCTTTGTCCAATAATCCCATCGAAAGACTCCTCTTTCCCTTACTTGCTCGAAATCCGAACGGCTCGTGCCAAATAACGCACGCGCCCTATTTTCGGAACAGAATCACCATGGCCAGCACGCCGACGAGGATGTACGCAACCGGAAAGAGCGTGTGCCCCTTTGGCGCGGTCGCGACAATCATCACGAGCACATGCATGACCGTAAAGAAGAACGCGAGGTAAAACATCCGTCGAAAGTTCGGGTTCACATACTGGCTGACCGCGTCCTTGCTCTGCCCGCAGGCATAGGGATCGACGGAGTGCTTACCGCCGGGCGTTTTGTCCGCCTTGCGCTTGAGGTAAATCGACAGAAGCGCAAGCGTCAACAGAAACAAAAGAAACACGACCGGGGTGGAGACCAATGCGGATTGCAGATTCATGTATTCCTCTCCCCCCTCAGCCCTTCAGGTTCCGCAGGTTGCGGATGTCCATGTTGCCGTGCTTGTGGTAAATACTGATCGCAATGCCGGAAAGCACGGTTGCAACAACGACCTCCAGCACGATGACGGTTACGATAAACGCCTGCGCGAGCGCCATGTTGCCGTTGAGCCAGCCGCCCAGCGCCAGGAACATGGAGATCGCCTTAATCGCGAGTTCGAGACCGATGATGATCTTGAGCATATGCCGCGTGCGAATCAGCTCGACGCAGCCGGTGAGAATGAGGATCAGCCCGCAGACGAGCATGACGGTTGTCACGTTCATTTGTCTTCGCCCTCCTTAAAGAACACCACGATGGCGGAAGCGCCCGCAATCAGCGCAACCATCTGGCCAAAGATATCCGCCTGGCTGGTCTCCCAGAATACCGTCTGAAAGCTCGCGCCGGACGTAGCAGGCAGCGGTGCGCCAAGGGAAAAACCGGAGAATCCGGCGGCAACCATGACGAGCGCGCCCGCGCCGATTAAAATTGCTGGCAGAAAGCGCTTTTTGCGCCGCGGTTCGGCGGCGTCCTGCGCCTCAATCTGCCGGTCCCCGTTGCTCAGGCTCACCGCGCTGATGAAGATGACGGTGACCAACCCCGAACAGACGGAAACCTCAAAAATCGCGGCGGAATGCGCGCCGAGCACATACATCAGCACCCCCAGCGCCGCGCTGACGACCGCGAGCGCAACGGCGGAGATAATCAGCTTTCGGCTGGTCGCGGCGAAGATGCCGCACGCCAGCATACAGCCAAGGCAAAGATAGATCGCAAGGTTCATATTGCCCTCCTATCCGATCAGCCCGACGCTCTGCAGGTAATACAGCAGAAGCGGGAAGGCAAGACCAACGACGACGGTGACAATCGTCAAGAGAATTTCCGAAACACGAATGCCGCCGGAGATTTCGACCACCGCACTCCAGCGCGGGTTCGGCTTGCCGAAGAACACCTTCTTTTGCAGGCGCAGGAAGTACGCGCCCGTGAGAATGCTCGCCAGCAGCGCAAACACCGCGTATCCGCTCAGTCCGGCACTCCAGAGTGCGAGCAGAATCAACAGTTTCGCCCAGAATCCCGCAAATGGCGGAACGCCCGCCGTCGAAAGCAGCGCAACGGTCGAGGAAGCGGACGTGACCGGCATGCGGCTCTGCAAGCCGCCCATCTCGTCGATGTTCAGCGTGCCAAGCTGTTTTTCCAGCGCGGCGGCGTTTGTAAAGAACGCGGACTTCGCCGCGGCGTGGCTAAAGAGATACAACATTGCCGCGAGAATGCCTAGATCCGTTCCCGTCGCAAGGCCGAGCAGGATATACCCCATCTGGCTGACGGAGGAATACGCCGCAATGCGCTTGAAGTTCTTCTGCGCGAGCGCGAGAAGCGCGCCAACGAGAATCGTAAACACGCCGAGCACGGCCAGCGCCGTCTTGAGCGGCGCAACCGAGTAAAAGAGCCGCGAGAGCGTCAGCAGGCTGTAGACGCCCGCAATCTTCGTGACGATGCCACTGAGCATAATCGAAATGGCGGTGTCCGCGCTTTCGTAAGCATCCGGCAGCCAACTATGAAACGGCGCAACGCCGCTCTTGATCGAGTAGCCGGAGATCAAAAACACGAGCGACACCCAGCAAAGCAGCGTGCGCCCGGTCTTTGCGCCGTCAAAGAGCGCCGGCGTGAGTACGTCAAACGACAGGCTGCCCGCCTTGATGAAGAGGAAGGAAAGCCCCGTCAGAATCAGAATCGTCGCGAGCGCGGAAAGCGCCATGTACTTGAACGCGCCTTCGAGATCGCGCGTGGACTTATACATGCCAATCATCACGAAGCTCGCAAGGCCCGTAACCTCCAGAAACACGTAGAGCGAAAACAGGTCGTGCACGAGGAGCATGCCGTTGAGACCGAGCATCGTGACCATCATCAGGTTCGTATACGAGCCGCGATGGTCATCAATCGTTGTAAACGCGGTCAGCGCGGAGGCAAGCGAAACCATGCCGACGCACGCCAGAAGAAACATCGAAACAAAATCGATCCGGAAGTATCCAACGCTCTTTGCCGCGTCCCAGACCATGCCAAACCGGAGCGACCTCTCGCCGGACGCCATCAGCAGAAAGAGCCCCACCAGCGCGAGCAGCATCTGCGCGCCCGCGACCGTAGCGGTCATTGCAATCGTATTGTGGCGAATGCGCACGCGCGGAACGATGTTGTTGATGACCAGCGCCAGCATCGGCAGCGCCAGAAACAGGTGCGGAATCCATTTTAAAACCGTCATGTTCTTGCGCCTCCTTTACAGCAGCATCAGCAGAAACAGAATCAGTACGCAGGCAAACCCCGCAACCGCCAGCAACAGGTAGCGCGTTAGGCTGCCGTTCACGCCGCGGTGCAGCAGTTTGAACGCGCCGCCAACGAGGCCGGGCACGCCCTTGTCGTAGACCCACGAGACGCCGTTTTCCACCCACTGGCAGGCGCGCGAGAATCCGTTCACCGCGGCAACGAGCCAGTTGTAGGGATCGAGCTTGCCCGCTTCCGCGAGCGCGTAAACCTGCTTGAGCCCCGGTGCATAGTGGATGTGATCCGCACTTGCAAGCGCGCTGCCGGTCTTCTTTTTACCATAGAGATGATCCAGCAAGGCCAGCGCCAGCGCCGCAACGGAGAGCGCAATCAGCACCCAATTCTTCGGCCAGCCGGTAAACGATTCCGTTAAGCCCAGCGCAGGTTTTAGCAGCCAGGTTTCCACGAGTTTGCTGCCAATGCCAAAGAACATGCAAAGCACGGCGAGTATCACGGCGGGAACCGTCATTCCCCCGCGCACTTCCTTTACGCTCTTGATGCCATGCGGCAAATGAAGCGTACCAAAGAACGCCGCGCCGCCAAGCTTGAGAAACGAGATTGCCGTCATCGCCGCGCCAAGAAGAGCAACGATGTAGTACACGACGCCGCTTTCCAGCGCCGCGTCAAACACGAGTTCCTTCGAGAAGAAGCCGTTGAATCCGGGGAAACCGGAAATCGAAAGTCCGAAGATGATGAAGCAAACCATCGTAACGGGCATCACGCGTCCAAGGCCACCAATATGGCGCAGGTCGGTCGTGCCGGTTCGCTTCTCAATTGCGCCCGCTGTCAGGAACAGGCCGGACTTATAGAGTACGTGGTTCATCATGTGGAACAGCGCCGCAACCATGCCGACCGGCAGGCAGCTACCAACGCCGAGCAGCATGTAGCCCACCTGACTGATCGCGTGGTAGGAAAGCAGCCGCTTCATGTCCTTTTGCACCAGCGCCATCGAAACGCCAAAGAGCAGCGTGACCGCGCCGACGATCAGAACCAGCGTGCTTAAGGGCGAACCGGGCTGCACATCGTAAATCTGCGTAACGATGCGAATGCTCAGTCCGATACCGAGAATTTTTTCCAGCGTGCCGGGAAACAGCGCAAGAAACGGAGACGTCGTGTCCTCCGCCGCAAGCGGAATCCAGCTGTGAAACGGCATTGCCCCCGCCTTGCCCATGGCGCCGAGCAGCATCAGCGTGCAGCCGTATGCGCCCAGTCCCTCGACCGGCAGCCGCCCCATGGCGGAGATATCGGTCTGACCGGAAACGCGAATCGTCACGATGACCCCCAGCATGAGCAGAAGGTCCGCCACGCCGCTGATCCAGAGCATCTTAATCGTCGCGCGCGGCTTTTCCAGATTGCCCAGCAGCAGCATGACGCTCATGCAAACGAGCATTCCTTCCCAGAAGACGAGCATCACGGGCAGATTGCTCGAAAGCAGCGCCCCGTTGACAAACCCGACGCTCACGAAGAAGAAGAGCAGAAACACGCCGCCGTGTTTGTTCCCTTTGTAATAGGTAACACTATAGCGCGCGAGCAGAAACGCAACGACCGACGCAAACACCAGCAGCGCCGCGGACATGTCCTTTGCGACAAAGTGGCCTTCGAAGCCATACCCGGCAAACGGAAGCGTCACCTCCGCGCCGCCGCCCAGCAGCAACGCGACGCAGAAAAAGATGTTGGTCAGTCCAAACACCAGAACCGCAGCCACCTGAAGCGCATATCGCTTCTGCAGCAGCCAAACAAGCAAGCCCCCGAGAATCGGAAGCAAAATCAGCAGGAGCGGAAGCGCCGCGCCCTGATTCATCCAATTTGCAATGCCCGTCATATCAGAGCACCTCCCAAATGCGCGAAGCAAGCTCTGTCGGCAACGCAATCAACGCGCCGAGCGCCAGCGCAAGCACGCCGAGGAACACCACGCTCGCCACCATGGCGGGCGAATGCTCGCGCGCGTGCGTTGTGCTTTTTTGCCCCAGAAAGACCTTGAAGAACACGCGTGCCAAATAGAACACCGTCATAAACGCGCCGAGGATAAACACGCCCGCGAGCACGGGGTGCCCCGCGTCCAGCGCACCGCGAACGACCATAAACTTCGCAAAATAGCCGGAGAACGGCGGAACGCCCATGACCGAAAGCGAGCAGAGCGCAAACGCAACCGCCGTGAGCGGAAAACGTTTGTAGAGTCCGCCCATCTTGTTGATGTCCTTCGTGTGCAGCGCGTGCTCCAGAATGCCCGCGCAGAGGAACAGGCCACCCTTGGCGACGCTATGCGCGAGGATATAGAGCATGCCGCCGACCAGCCCCGTTTCGCTGCCAACGCTGATGCCGAGCAGGATGAACGCGAGCTGGCTGATCGTTGAATACGCGATGATGCGCTTGAGGTCGGTCGCGACCATGGCACAGCCCGCCGAAACGAGCGCGCTGACGGCGGCGATTACCGGAACAACCGTGGTAAAGATGGGATCAACCGAGAGCGAAACCACAAACAGCCGCGCGTAGGCATAGACGCCAATCTTGACCAGCACCGCCGCGTGCAGCAGCGAGGTCACCGGAGACGGCGCAACGCCCGCGTCCGGCAGCCAACTGTGCAGCGGGAAGGTTGCGGACTTCGTGAGAATGCCAAAGAGAATCAGAATCACGCACCAGGCGGGAATGCTCGCGCCCTTCATCGCGGTGAGTTCGAAGGTGCCCGTCTGCGCCCAGATGCCGATGAACCCGACGAGCATGATCAGCGCGCCGAACACGGTAACCACAAACGCCTTGTTCGCGCGGGCAATCGCCAGCTCGTCCCGATAGAACCCGATGAGACGCCAGCAGCAGATTGCGCTGATTTCCCAGAACACATAGATCAGAATCAGGTTGGTCGAATACACAATGCCCATCATCGCGCCAATGAACAGCACGACCATGAGGTAGTATTCGTTCTGATTGTCGTATTCCTTGATATAACCAAACGAGTAGACAACGATCACCGCCGCAACCAGCGACGACGTAATCGCCATGAACACCGACAGCGCGTCCGCCTGGAAGCCAAAGCTAAGCCCCAGAGGAAGTTCCCAGCGGATGGCCGGTTTCATACCAGCGAGCACCTGCGGCAGCAGCAGGCAGGAACCAACCAACGCCGTGAGCACGAACACAAGCGCAAGCGCGTTTCGAACCCACGCCGCGCGCTTTCCGGCAAGCGGCAGTAGAAATGCGCCGACCAACGGCGTTAAGATGCAGACGAGTAACGTACCCTGCATAGCACTCCAATCCCCATTTCAAGATGAAAGCCCACCCCGCGCAGTTGTTCGGCAGGACAGGCTCTTGCTCGGTAAAATTGCGATCTCATTATAGGACCGCTGTGTGAAAAGGTCAAGAAATACGCACAAAACCTAAACGATTTTGCAATATCGATATCCGTTTCTAATAAACGGAATCAGTTGTTTTCCCGCATTACGCAAATTGGCCGTTTTGAATGCGGCCAGTTTCATTTCCATTTCGTAAATGCGCGTTTATGCAGGAAATAATTCGCATTTTGCAATTATGCAGGATCGTCCACCGCACTTTTGCTGAATTTCGCAACGTCTTAAGAACAAAGTGACGCGTAAATATTTCGATTATTGAATACCGATAGACGAAAAACCACAAAAAATGATGTGGAATTTCAACCGTTTCAGCAAATTCGCGGCAATAATTCACCCGTCGGCGGCAAAATTCGGCGGAACGTTCCGATGCGCGTTCTCGCAAACACGCTGCCTTTTCCCTGCGAAACGCGCCCGATCACCGCGGCCTCCCCGCAGCCGTTTTGCCGACGCAGCGCCGCAAGCGCTCGCTCGGCGTCCTGCTCGCGCACGGAAAACAGCACGACGCCTTCGTTTGCCACATACAGCGGGTCGATGCCGAGAATTGCACAGGCATCCCGCACATCCGCGCGAACCGGCAGCGTCTCCTCTTCGAGCGTGATGTCCAGCCGCGTGCCTGCCCATTCGCTCAGCGTTCCGGCGACGCCGCCGCGCGTTGGATCGCGCATGGCGCGTACCTCCGCTCCCGTGTCCAGCACAGTGCGCACCGCATGCGCCATGGGGCGCACGTCGCTCTCGATTGGCGGGTCAAACGCGAGGTTGTGCCGCGCCGCCATCACGGCCATGCCGTGGGAACCGATGGAGCCGCTCGCGAGGATCACATCCTCCGCCTGCGGCTGCTGCGCGGGAATCTTCGCGTCCTGTGCAAACAGCCCGACTCCGGCGGTCGTGATGTGCAGTCCGGAGCACCCGCCCGCTTCGACGACCTTTGTGTCGCCGGTGACGATTCGAACCCCCGCCTCGGCGGCGGTTTCCGCCATGGAGCGCACGACGCGCCGGAGCGTCTCGAGCGGCAGCCCGGTTTCGAGCACCATGCCGACCGTGAGATAACTCGGCGTCGCGCCGGAGACCGCGAGATCGTTGACCGTTCCGCTGACCGCGAGACGGCCAATGTCCCCGCCCGGAAAGAACAGCGGGGTCACGACGTAGCCGTCCGTCGTCAGCGCAATTCGATCGCTGCCGGGGCAGACGGCGGAGTCCGTCAGCGGCGCGAGATACTCGTTTTGAAACGCAGGCGCAAACACCTGCTCAACGAGCTCGCGATAAGCGCGCCCGCCGGAGCCGTGCGCCAGCGTAATGCAGTCCGTCATAATCCCGCTCCTTCATATTGATAGTAGGCCGCGCAGGCACCCTCCGAGGAGACCATGCACGCGCCAAGCGGACGCTCCGGCGTACACGCCCGCCCAAAGAGCGGGCATTCGCTCGGCTCAATCAAGCCGCGGAGCACCTCGCCGCAGCGGCAGCCGCCCGCGTCGGGCACCTCGCCCAGCGTTGGCGAAAACCGAATCTTCGCGTCATAGGCGGTAAAAACGGGTTTCAACGCCAGCCCGCTTTGCGGAATTTCGCCCAACCCACGCCAGCGCGTGTCGCAGGGTTCGAAGTAGGTTTCCACCAGCGCAAGCGCCGCCGGATTGCCCGCACGGTTCACCACGCGCGGATAAGCGTTCACGAGCGATGGTTTGCCACTTTTTCGCATGTTCAACAGCGCCAGAATCGCCAGCAGCAGCTCCTCCGGCTCAAACCCGGCAATCGCCGCGGGCAGGTGGAACCGTTCCGGCAGAAACGAAAACGCATCCGCGCCCGTCACCGCCGCAACATGTCCGGGGCAGAGCAGCGCGTCTACGCGCGTTTCCCCGCCCAACAACGCGACGAGCGCGTTTGGCATGGTCTTGTGCGCAGAGAGAATCGATAAATTTTCGGTTTTCGACGTAATAGTCGCCTCCAGAAGCGCTGCGGTATGCGGCGTGGTCGTTTCAAACCCGACGCCGTACCAAACGACCTCGCGAAGCGGGTTTGCCCGCGCAAAATCGAGCGCATCCAATGGCGAAACACAGAGGCGAACATCCGCGCCGCGCGCGCGAAGGCTCGCGAGGCTCGCGTTTCCACAGGGCACACGCAGCATGTCCCCAAAGCAAAAGAACGTCACGTTTGGCATGTTCGCCAGCGCGAGTGCCAGCGCAATGTCCGCTTGATCGGTCACGCAGACCGGGCAACCCGGCCCCGAAACGAGGCGCACCTGCTCGGGCAGCAGCTGCCGGATGCCGTAACGGCGGATGGCGTGCGTATGCGTGCCGCAGACCTCCATGATGGTGGTTGGCGGCAGGTGTTCGCCAACCTCTCGGATCTTCTCCGTTAATACCTCTAGCTCGCTCACAGCGATTCAATTTCCTTTAATAACGCTTCCAGCTCCGCGCCGGATTCCGGGTCGAGCTTTTGAATCACGAACCCGGCGTGCACCAAAACGGTGTCGCCAATCGTCGAATCCGGCAGCAGCCGAATGGACGCGCGGCGCGTGGTGCCGCCGTAGTCGACCGTCGCTTCCTCCTGCTCAATTACCGTTATTGTTCCGGGGATTGCAAGGCACATAACGTGCTCCTTTCGCGTAACTGTACAGCGGCAGCCGCCGCCTGTCCGTAGCTGATTCCGCCGTCGTTGCAGGGAACCAGATGATTGGTGAATACGAGGAATCCGCGCCGTTCGAGCACTTCGGTGCCCAGCCGGAGCAGCAGCTCGTTCTGAAAGCACCCGCCGGAGAGCGCAACGCAGTTGCAGCCGGTCTCGCGCCGCGCCTGCTCCGCCGCGTCAGCTAGCAGCGCGGCTAGCGCGCGGTGGAACCGCATTGACACGCGCCCGATCGAGAGCCCGTGTTCCATATCCTCTGCCAGCGCGCGTACAACCGGCCGCCAGTCGGAGACCCAACGATCGTTCTCGCGCAGAAGCGCAAACTGGTAACTGTCCTGTTCAGACTCGTCCGCCGCCTGCTCCAGTTCTATCGCCGCCTGCCCTTCGTAGGCAACCGTCTCGCGAAGGCCCGCCAGCGCCGCGACCGCGTCGAACAGCCGTCCCATGCTCGTGGTCGATACGGCGTTCACCCCCGCGTCCGCCGCCGAAAGCAGCAGCGCGGCCTCCCGCGCGCGAGCCGGAACCCATTGTACCGCTCGCTCCCGCCCCAGCGCAAGAGCGTTTACTGCGAGCGCCGCGCGCCAGGGTTCGCGCACCGATGCCTCGCCGCCAAGCAGCCGAAACGGCAGCAGGTGCCCGATGCGTCGGCTCTCGCCAATGGTACCAAAGAGCGTTTCGCCGCCCCAGACCGTACCATCCCCACCGTCGCCCGTTCCGTCCCAGATAAAACCGATGGCAGGTTCCAAGGTTCCCTGTTCCGCCAGTACGGAAGCAAAGTGCGCATGATGATGCTGAATTGCGACCACCGGAAGTCGAAGCGAATGCGCAAATCTTGTTGAAAGATAGTCCGGATGCCGATCACAGGCGACGCAATCCGGCTTTGCATCGAACAGCCGCTCGAATGAAGCGATTTCGGAAACGAAATCCGTCTCCGTCTCCGGGTCGTCGAGATCGCCGATGTGTCCGCTGAGGAACGCGCAATCGCCCTTTGCCAGCGCAAAGGTGTTCTTCTGTTGTGCGCCGACGGCAAGGATGCCCCATTTGTTCTTCGGGAGCGGCAGCGGCTCCGGCGCCCAGCCGCGCGCGCGGCGCAGGAAGCGCGGTTTGCCGAAACTCACGACGCAGACGCTGTCGTCCATGCGCCGAACAATCGGGCGATTGTGCGTCAGCACCGCGTCGGCAAGGCCGATAAACCCCGCCTGCGCGTCCTCGTCCCGAAACAGCATCGGCCGGTCGGAGACGTTGCCGCTCGTCATCACCAGCGCGGAAAATGGCTCCAGCAGGAGGCAGTGCAGCGGCGTATACGGCAGCATCACGCCGAGGCGGTCGTTGCCCGGCGCAACGGAGGGCGCGAGCGCAATGTCCGTGCGCTTTTTCAGTAGCACAATCGGTTTTTGATGGCACGAGAGCAGCGCTTCCTCTTTTAACGAGAGTTCGCAAAGCGTTCGCACCGCGTCGAGATCGCGCGCCATCACGGCAAACGGTTTTTCATAGCGCTGCTTGCGTGCGCGAAGGAGCGCAACGGCGCTCTCGTTGCTCGCGTCGCAGGCCAGATGGTATCCGCCAAGTCCCTTGACCGCGACGATTTTGCCCGCGCGAATCGCCTCGGCAAAGAGCGCGACCGGATCGCCGGGCTGCTCCCGCCTGCCAGCGAGAAACGTTAGCTCCGGTCCGCAATCCGCGCAGGCGTTTGGCTGCGCATGAAATCGCCGATTGAGCGGGTCGTCGTACTCCCGCTGGCAGGGCGCGCATTGGACAAAGCCCGCCATGCTGGTGCTCGCCCGGTCGTAGGGAATGTCCCTTAAAATCGTAAAGCGCGGGCCGCAGTTCGTACAGTTGATAAACGGATAGCGGTAGCGACGATCGCTTGGATCAAACAGCTCCCGTTTGCAATCGTCGCAAATGCCGATGTCCGGCGAAACGAGCGCGGTGTTTCCGCCAAGTTCGCTCGCGAGAATTTGAAACGAGTCGCCGCCCCGAACGGGCAATTCCTCGCGCAGTATGTTCGTAATCCTCGAAAGCGGCGGCGCGTTGGTCTCCAACGCAAAGAAGAACGCCTCGCAGTCGATCGCTTCGCCTTCGATTTCGGCGTAGACGCCGTCGCCGGTGTTTCGAACAAAGCCGACGAGGCGGTTTTGCGCCGCTTCCCGATAGAGAAACGGGCGGAACCCGACGCCCTGTACGATACCCTTGATTGTTACGCCAAATCGAATCACGCTTTGCCTCGTCCTTTTTGTTGCTCCTATTTTAACACGCGATGCTCGAAAAAACACGCACATGCAATTCTCTGTGAATTGCCGAGCCCGCGCAGGAATGGTATGATCATTACAAACCGAAATCGATATATTCGCGGTTTGATTTCCAACGGAGTGTACATAGTATGAAGAAAACCCTTCGAAATCTATCCCCCGCGCTGGTCTTTATTCTGCTGTTCAGCGTCGTCAGCCTGCTTTCGGACATGACGCACGAGGGTGCCGCGAGCATTCGCGGGGCGTACCTTTCGCTGCTCGGCGCGTCCGCGGCGACCATCGGGTTCGTCTCCGGCTTTGGCGAGCTGGTTGGCTACTCGCTACGGTTTCTGTTTGGCAAGCTCGCGGACAAGTCCAAACGGTATTGGCTGCTGACGATCATCGGCTACGCGGTGGACGTGCTGGCCGTGCCCGCGCTCGCGCTCGTTGGCGAACATGGCTGGATCTTTGCCGCGGGACTGATCATTGTCGAGCGCATGGGCAAGGCGATTAAGAAACCCGCGAAGAACACGCTGATTTCGTTTGCCGCTTCGCAGGAAGGCGCGGGCAAGAGCTTTGCGCTTGAAGAAATGCTTGACCAGATCGGCGCGTTTCTAGGGCCCGTGCTGCTCTACGTCGTGATGCTGTTCAAAACGGACGGAACTACGTTTCAGATTTACTCGTTCTGCTTCGCCATTTTGCTTGTGCCCGCCCTCGCGACGCTGGGCATGCTGTTCTTCACGAAACGGAAGTTTCCGCATCCGGAGCACTTTGAGCCGGAGCCAACCGCCTACGTTCCCTTCAAGCTGGATCGAAAATTTCTGCTCTATCTCGGCGGAATCAGCCTGTTCGCGTTCGGGTTTATTGACTATTCGCTGATCGTGATGCACGTTTCGCGCACCTTCATCTCCGTTTCCGCGAGCCTCTCCGAAACAACCTCTCTCGTCAACAGCGGAACCCTTCCGCTGCTCTACGCGGGGGCAATGCTGGTCGACGCCGCCGCGGCAATGGTCTTTGGGCTGCTGTACGACAAGAAGGGCGCGCGCGTGCTGATTTTGTCCACCGCGCTCTCCGCGCCGTTTGCAATTCTCGTGTTCGGGTTACAGAGCATCGGCGCACTGCTGGTCGGCGTAGCAATGTGGGGCGTCGGCATGGGCGCGCAGGAGTCGATTCTCAAGGCGGCGGTCGCGGGCATTGTGCCAAAGGCAAGCCGCGCGACGGGCTATGGCATCTTCGAATGCGTGTTTGGCGTGTTCTGGTTTCTCGGCAGCTGGCTGCTCGGCACGCTCTACGACTGGAGCATTCCGGCGATGATTGCGGTCTCCGTCGGCGCGCAGGTCGCCGCCATTCCGCTGTACTACTTTTCTTCGAAGCCTCCGCGCAAGGAACGCACACCGGAAACAGCCGCCTGAAAAAAGATACCCTCCAGTAAACCACCACCCTCCGTTTCTTTGTTATCCTATCCGGGTAAACAAATTGAAACGGAGGTTTTTTATGGAACAACGTCCCTCCGCCTGGAAACAGAAGGCGGCTCTCTTCTTCACGAGCCAGTGCATAACCCTGTTTGGCTCTTCGGTGGTGCAGTTCGCGATCGTCTGGTATGTTACGCTCAAAACCGCGTCCGGCGGGTGGGTTGCGGCACTGACGGTCTGCTCGTTTCTGCCGCAGACGCTGGTCTCGTTCGTCTCCGGCGCGCTGGCAGATCGTCTCTCCAAAAAAAGTCTAATCATCGGCGCGGACGTGGCAATTGCCGCCGCAACGCTCGCGCTCGCGCTACTGCTCCCCTCGCTCGGCGACGGCACGCCCGTGCTCGTTGCGCTGTTGGTTGCCTCGGTCATTCGCTCCATCGGCGCGGGCATCCAGCTCCCGGCGGTTGGCGCAATCCTTCCGCAGTTTGTGCCAGAAGAGCACCTGATGCGCGCCAATGGCGTGAACGCGACGCTGCAATCCATCGTGCAGTTCGCGGCTCCCGCGGCGGCCGGCGCGATTCTCTCGCTCGGCAGCTTGCGCTCCACACTCTGGATCGACATTGCAACCGCCGCCGTCGGCATCGGCGTGCTTGCGTGCCTTGCGTTGCCGAAACAAGCGCCCGCTTCGGAAGCGCAGCCGCCGCTCGCGAGCGATTTAAAGGAGGGCCTGCGCTACGTCGGTTCGAATCGGTTCTTCGGCGGCCTGCTGTTGATTTACGGGCTGTTTATTCTGCTCAGCGTGCCCGGCGGGTTTCTCTCCGCACTGCTGGTCGCGAGAATCTACGGCGGGAGTTATCTCAATCTCACGCTCGTGGAGCTGATCGGCTTTGCGGGCATGGCGGCGGGCGGTATACTGATTGGCTCCTGGGGCGGATTCCGAAACCGCGCGAAAACGCTGCTGGTCGGCATCGCCGCCTGCGGCCTGCTCACCGTCGGGATGGGTGCCATCCGGCAGTTTGTCGTGTATCTGGCATTGATTCTGCTGATGGGCATCGCGATTACCATGGCGCAGACCGCCGTGACTACGCTCATTCAGGAGCGCGCCGAGCCCGCCATGCAGGGGCGCATGTTCGGCCTGATCGGCACGATGTACAGCGGATTTCTGCTGGTCGGGATGTCTATGTTCGGCCCGCTTGCCGATGTCGTTTCCCTGCCGCTATTGATGATGCTGACCGGCGGTATGCTGGCCGTCGTCGCCCTGCTGTATCGCTTTGGCAAAGGGTTTTATCAAGCGCCTGCGGCAAACGAGTAACCACAAATCGAGCCAAAAAAGAACACTTCGCTTCCCCGAGTTCAGTGGGAGCGAAGTGTTTTTTCGCGCATTCGAATAGGAGTATATCTTACTTGCAGCCGCAGCAGGAGCAGTCGCCGGAGAAGCGGTCGCTGCTGCTCCGCCGCTCCATCAACACCGTGTTTCGCCAAACGCCGAAGCGATCCTTGCCGATTCGTTCCCGATAGCCGACCATGCGGAACCCGCAGCGTGCGTGTAGGCGGATGCTCGGCTCGTTGTCCTGCATGATGCCGGATTGCAGCGTCCAGAACCCCTCCAGTTCGGAGTTCACGATCAACGCGTTGAGCAGCTGCGTGCCGACGCCTTTGCCCTGCGCGTCGGGGTCGATATAGATGCTAACCTCCGCGACGCCCGCGTAGACGCAACGCCCGGAAACCGCCGTCAGCGCCGCCCAACCGAGCACAGCACCATCCTTTACAATCACCAGTCGGCAGGGCTGAAGATGCGAGCGGTTCCATTCGTCCCAGGAGGGGCACTCGCTCTGAAACGTCGCGCGGTTCGTGTCCATGCCCAGTTGGTAGATGCGGCTCACGTCCGGCCAGTCGGCCTCGGTCAACGCTCGAATTTCGAAATCCATGTTGTCCGCTCCATTCTATTTCTCATTTTTCGTCTGTCGTTTCTAGCAGGAAACATGCTTTGCAAACATACATCAAATAAATTTTATGTGTAGAATACTCCTCTGAATACCGCGTGTCAATCGGTTTTCCGAAAAAGTGCTTGACAGCATCGTAAAATGCCGATATATTTGCATCGTAAGAAACCGATACGTTTGGAGAGCAACCATGGATCCGGTCAAGGTGTGCAACGCGCTGGGCAACGAGACGCGCTTTCAGATCGTCAAGGCGCTGAAAGAGCGAACCATCGGCACCTGCTGCGGAAAAATTCAATACTTCGAGAACGGCGCCAGCGTTGCGGACGTTGTTCAGGCGACCGGTCTGGCGCAGTCCACCGTGTCCCAGCACCTCTCCGTGTTGGAGCAGGCGGGCATCATCCAGCGCGAAAAACGCGGGCAATGGACGTGCTTTTTTCTAAACACCGCCGTATTGGAAGAGTTCTGCGCGGGGATTCGCTCGGCTATCATCGAGTGATCTTTTTTTTACTCGGATTCATCGTAAAAATACGATGTATATTGGAAGCGTTGTCTCTTTTTTTCGCAAATAATATCGTAAAAATACGATACGTTAGGAGAAACAAACATGCAAACCGTACTTTCCATCCTCTGGGACGCAGTTCTCTACGTCCTCCAAACCCTACAACACAATTTTCTTGTTCTGCTGCTCGGCATCCTCACGGCGGGCGCGCTGCGCGTTTACATCGACGCGGAGCAGATGAAGCGCTGGCTCATGAACCGCCCGTATCTCTCCGTTCCCGCGACGGTCGCGTTTGGCGCGTTTACGCCGTTTTGCGCCTGCGGAACCATGGCGGTTGTGCTCAGCATGCTGGCGACCGCGCTTCCCTGGGCGGCGATTATGGCGTTTCTGACGTCCTCGCCGCTGATGAGTCCGGACGGGTTCATCCTGATCTCCGGCATGATCGGCGTCCAGTTTGCCGTCGCGCTGACCGTCGCGTCGATTGTGATCGGACTTGGTTCCGGCTATCTGGCGAACGCGCTGCAAAAGAAAACAACTTTCTTCAACGATCAGCTCCGGTTCTCCGGCGCACCCGCGCGAAAAGAGACCGCGAGCTGCGGTTGCTCGTCCCTAGCGCAGCAGCAACCCGCAGCCGTACTTACTGCAGCGCCTGCTGCGGAACCGAGAAAAGCATCCTGCTGCGGCGCTTCGGCCGCACACGCGCCGGTTCCCGCCGCTTCTGCCTGCTGCTCCGCCGCTGTGCAGCAACCGGCGGAAGCGCCCCGCGTTTCGAGTTGGATTCGTCGCTGGAAGCTCGACCAACTCGGGCAGGCGATATTCGACCTCGGTATTAAAAAGATTCTGCCGATGTTCGCCGGGTTCGCCGCCATTGGCTACCTGATCAACCGGTTCATCCCGTCGGAGTGGATCTCCGCGGTGTTCGGCGTGCAGAACGCGTTTGCCGTTCCGCTCACGGCGGTGATCGGACTTCCGCTCTACGTGACCGGCAACGCGGCGATTCCGCTGCTTCAGTCGCTGCTGGCGGGCGGGGTCAGCCCGGGCGCGATGCTCGCGTTCCTGATCACCGGCCCCGGTACCAGCGCGGGCGTGCTCGCCGGAATCGCAACCATTCTCAAACGCCGCGCAATTCTCTACTACGTCGCCTGCCTGCTGGTCGGCGCGGTTGTACTCGGCTACCTCTACGATTTCCTGTTGCTGTTGTTCTAATTAAAAAACGGCCTGCGCGGCGGTCTCCCGTCCACAGGCCGTTTCTTTTGTCGTTACTTTCTGGCCTTAACGTGCGCGCTGGCAAACGCGCCGTCGAGCAGATCCGCGTCCTGCGCCGAATACATTCCTTCCAGCTTCTGGTCGCGCGCAATCTCCTCGATCATGCTCTTGCCGTAGACGCTGACGGGTACGATCTCAATCTGCATAAATCCCGCCCGCTGGAGCGTCTCCTGATACGCTTCCAGCGTGAGCGCGCCGGACACACAGCCGACCCACAGTTCAATGCTCTTCTTCACCGACTCCGGCACAGGCTTAAGCTGAACGATGTCCGCCACCGCGAGCCGTCCGCCCTGTTTCAACACGCGATATGCTTCCGACAGCGCGACAAACTTGTCCTCCGTGAGGTTGATCACGCAGTTGGAGGTGACGACGTCCACCGACTCGTTTTCCAGCGGAATGTGTTCGAGATATCCCTTGCGGAACTCAACGTTCTTTAGTCCACTCTTCTTGAGGTTTCGGTTGGCCAGTCGCAGCATGTCGTCGGTCATGTCCAGCCCGTATGCCTTTCCGGTTTCGCCGACGAGCCGCGCAGAAAGCAGCACGTCAATCCCCCCGCCGCTGCCCAGATCGAGCACTGTCTCCCCGGGCTGCAGGTTTGCCAGCGCAACGGGATTTGCGCAGCCGAGCGACACGCGAACGGCGTCCTCCGGCAAGTCCGCCAGATCCTCCGCGCGGTATCCGTTTGCCGAAGCGGCCGGTGTGGAGCAGCATCCGCTCGCGCCGCAGCCGCAGCCGCCCGTCGATTTTCTGGTCACGCGCCGTGCAATCTTGCCGTAGCGCTTTTTGATTTCTTCCTGTATGCATGCCATTGTCTTCTCCTCTATTCGTCGCATGATTCGCAGCAGGTAACGCGCTCCATGGCCTCCGCCAGTAGCAGCGTGCTCTGTTGCACCTGTTCTCGCTTTTCTTCCGGTATGGCGCTCAAAATCGCCTCATAATACCGGCTGAGCTTGCCGTCAATCTCCCGAAAGATCGCTTCTCCCTGTTCGCTCAGGGACACCTTGACGTAGCGGCGGTTCTCTCTGTCCTGCTTGCGCTCCACCAGTCGCGCCCGAACGAGATGATCCACCGTTCGGCTCATCGTGCTCTTGTCGACACCGAGCCGCTCGGCCAGATCGAGCAGCGACACCGTTCCGCCGTAGCCAAGTTCCAGAATCGTCCGATTCTGCGCCGTCGTAACCCCGCAGCAGGTGGCCTCGCTTTTGTCGAATAGCCCCATGTCCCGCGCGATGGTTCGAAACAGATCGCGCAGCGCTTCCACGCCGTGTTCCATCAATTCGCCTCCGTTTGTCTTACTCTAGTAGGATTGTATCATGCATCGGTTGTATGTTGCAACTATTATTCCGTAATTCCTATCAAGATTCGTATGGTGATTTTTCCGCGAAACTGTTAAAATGAGTGCAACACAAGAATTCACCCATCCGAATAGTGACTTATAAAACAAACTCGATTGTAATACGGAGGAATTCACATGGAAATTCACTTTGAATACATTCAGGAGTATGAGAACCTACTCAAAACGACGCATCTTCAGCGGGACTATCAGGAGTTCGTCAAGTTTTTCAAGCAACTACGCGTTTCGCTGGAGCAGGCGCTGCCGTCCTGCTCGTTTCTCGGCGGCATCATGGAGAACGGCATGGACTACTCCTACTTTCAGTTCACCAGCGACGCGCTGCGCGAGCAGGGGCTCAAGATTGTGATTGCGTATGTGCACACCACCTGCTCGCTGGAGGTCTGGCTCTCCGGCGTGAACCGCAAAACGCAGGCAAGCGTGTTTGCCCGCCTGCAAAAAACCGGCACGGATTACGAGCAAACGCCCGACCCGAACCGGTTTGATTATATTCTAAAAGAAAAGATTCTGCCCGCGCGCGGCTTCTCCGGCGGGGACGAGCTGTTTACCGAACTGCACTCCAACGTTTCGCGCTTTCTGGAAAACGTAACCCGCCTTTGCGCAAACTAGCGATCCGCCCCGATCAGGCTCCCGTCGCCGGTTTTTCGCTCCGCGTGGTTTTACGAAGCTGAACGAGAAAGAACGCGATGGACCCGAACACCGCGAGCAGGAACACGCCGATATACCAAATTGGCAGGCGGAGCACAAGCGACGAAAGCACCGTAATGGACGCAAACACCGCTAACATCAGCATCTTGATCACCGCGATCATGTTTTTTAGAATACGATAAACGCGCGCGCGGTTCTCCTCCGTCACCGTTACGCCCGTGTTCCAAATCTGCGGATAGCGCTCAACGAGCGTGATGAACCCGTAAAGCACCCAGCTGATGATTGGCAGAACGATCAGTTCGCTCTTGCTGCCCCAGCGATTGACCTCGCCCGCGGCGTTGAAATGCGCGGGAATCTGATCCGGAATATGACTCCACGCTGCAATGAGATAAACGACGAGGCCAACCAGGCAGAGCAGGCTAACGATCGATTCAACGATATCCAAAGTGTTTCGTTTGATCTTGATTTCCATAGTTCCAATCTTTCTGCGCCGGACGTTTCCCAACGCCCAATTAGTTTACCACAACTGCCCGTAGAAAGAAAAGGCGCGCCAAATGCGGCGCGCGCTGAAAACCGGCGGTTAGTACAATTGTTGCTTCTCGTATTGCTCCAGCCGCATGGAAAGAAGCGTTTCGAGGTCGTTTTGGAATTCGCGGTCGGTCTGTGTCTCCTTTTTCTCCAGTGTTTCGAGCACCGTAAAGGCAAACGCGCCGTTGCCGTAGGTCTCCGCGTCCCGCTGGAGTTTCGGGTGGAAGCAGCCGCCGGTCATCTCGGCGAATTCGTAGCGCTTTTGAATCCCGCCGATGTCCGCGCTGGCAAGCACGAGCATCCGCCCTGTTTTCGTATTCGTTACGGCATAGATGCCGCCAGTCTGCTTGCGCTGCTTGTAAGCCGCAAGCAGATCTTTTTTGTTTTGGGGTTTCATGTTGGTTTTCTCCCGTGGCGGCGCGGAGGTATTGGGGTGGATGCGCCGTCGAGGGTATTATACCGCATGTCGCGTACAATTGCGCTCTACGCTGCGTGGAGTGCTGAAGCGGCGAACCGTCTGCTCGAAGTCTCGATTGGATATCGCGAAAACAATCCCGTTGCGCCTCAGTCGATTGCCCCCAGCAACGGCGAGCGTTCCCCCGTATAATAGAGCGTCAGCCGGTGCATGGCGCGCGTGCAGGCAACGTAGAGCAGGTTTCGATCCTGCTGCGTTGCGTAGGCGGACTCGCTTACGTCGGGAACCAGAACCGAATCGAATTCCAGTCCTTTGGACATGCCGACAGAGGTAATCGAGACGCCGTCGGCAAAGCGGTTGCTTTCCGGCGAAATCAGATGCACGTCAAACTCTGTCGACAACTCGTCAAACAGGCGTTTTGCCTCCCGATTCGTCCTCGCAAGGATGCCAAGCGAACCAAAGGAGGATTCGAAAAAGCCCGAAATCGCGCGCTTGATCTGCGCCAGCATGTCGCTTCGGTTCTCACACGAAATCACCCTTGGGGGCTCGCCGTGGCGCTCGACGGTGTCCAGCCTCCCCGTCTGCTTGATCTGCTGCGCAAACGAGATGATTTCACAGGTCGAGCGGTAGCTTTTGGTGAGTTCAACGAACTCGGCGTCCGCGTATAATTGCCGAACATCGTCCAGCGAATGCGCGAAAAACGGATGAATCGACTGCCCGAAATCACCCAGTATCGTCTTTTGGCATGGGAACAGCCGATTGATCACCGCGTATTGAATCGGGGTATAGTCCTGCATCTCGTCGATCACCAGATGGCGAATGTTGCTGCTCTGTTTCAGCCCTTCGTATGCGGCGTGGAGGTAGAGAAATGGAAACACATCCGACCATTCCAAGCGATTCTTCGCTGGCAAAACAAGCATGTCCGGCTTGCCCATCGACTGATAAAACGCGCGATAGAGAGACAGCGTGCCGGTCGCTTTCAGCATGGTTCGCAGCGATTTTCGAATCGTCCGGATGGCGGGGATTTCCTCGTCCATACAACAGTCGGCGGCAAAACGATCCAGCAAATCCTCCGCAACCATCTGCAGCCGCTGTTTGAGCGGAACCCCCTGATAAATCAGAAACCGCTCTCGGATGCTTTCTGCCGATACAAAGAAACGTCCGAAAGAACAATCATTGGGAACGAACACCCGCTCGGGAAGCTCAGCGATATAGGCCTCCATCTGGTGCACAAACGAGAGCGTCGACTTAAACCGCACCCGCTCCGCCCAAGCGGGGTCGCTCGTTTCAATTGGGTCTCGCTCCACTTCGAAGCCGATCACCCCTTCGAGTTGTATACTCGCGACATCCGCAAAGCTTACTTCAAAGATGGGTTCCTCGCCCAATTCCGGCAACACATTTGAAATATAGTCGCCCCAGACTTTGTTTGGCGACAGAATCGTTACGTTTTCCGCAGAGAGACGCCCTTTCTGGCGGTAGAGCAGGAAGGCAATTCGATGCAGCGCAATCGACGTTTTTCCGGAGCCGGCAACGCCCTGAATCATCAAGGTGTGCGCCTTCTCGTTTCGAATAATCTGGTTCTGCTCCTTCTGAATCGTGGCGATGATCGACTTCATCTTCTCGTCCGAGGTGCGGCTCAGCTCCTGCCGCAGAACCTCGTCCTGAATGCCGGACGAACTCTCCAGCACATATTCCAGTGTGCCGTTTCGAATTCGATATTGTCTTTTCCGCGTTAACTCGCCGTCTATTCTGCCCTGCGGCGCGTCATACCCGGCGGCACCAATTTCGTCGTCATAAAACATGCTCGCAATCGG
The DNA here is from genome assembly GCA_034927595.1 of Christensenella sp. GTDB lineage: Bacteria > Bacillota > Clostridia > Christensenellales > CAG-138 > UBA7703. The sequence goes on along the minus strand of JAYFPQ010000148.1, from coordinate 7,403 downwards.
TGCGCGCCAATCGACTATCTGCATGCGATCTTCCGAGTGAAACGAGAATAGGCCGATGTAGTATGGCGTCGACGCCGCAGTTTGGTTCGTTCGAAAGTCGATTCTGGCAAAGTATGGCGAGTCCTTGAGCCGGGCAATTTTGTCCCGAACGCCTACGGCAAATGCGCCGGTATGATCGATTCTCTTGAGGGCGAGTTCGTTCTGAAACATCTCATGCGGGTCAATCTCCGCGCGGTTTTCCACCATGTAGCGCTGAAACGAAACATACTCCCCGTCCAACCGGCGGATGTCGGCGTCCGCCTGCGCAAGCGCGTTTTCCAGATTGCGATGGATCTGTTCCAGATGGAGCAGCTCGTCTGGAAACGGAATCTCGTTGTTGCTGTCGTGATTTGAAGCGGTTTGGCTACTTCCCTTCGCCTGTTGTTCCGTGCTCAATGATGCTCTCCTTTGGTAAAACGAATCGTTGGGTGGGATACCCGAATTCTACGAGCAAATCCGCCTCGGCAAAGCCCAACTCCCGAATCCATTTGCGTTGTCCGGTATCCGCTTTGTCGCCCTCCCGATAGGTCGTAATGGTGATTTGCTGTTCGTCCAGCAATTCGCTCATCATCCGGTCCAGAAAGGCTTTCGGAATCCCCTTGTTGCGATAGAGCGGATGAATCCCCAGAAAATCGATGTTCCCCGTGCGTTTGGTGAACAGCATCGCTCCAATCACGGTTGCGTTGTCCTTGAGCACCAGCGCCTGCTTGGTTGCGATTCGCTCGCAAAGCACCTGTTGGTATTCCTCCTCGTGCAAATGCGGAAAGCCGTCAATCACGTCCTGCACCAAAGTCATCCAACCGGGAATGTCGTCTCGCGTGGCATAGCGAATTCCCCATTGCGTGGGTTCGTCCTGATTCAGCATGGCATACGCTCCCTCAAACTCAAACTTGGATTGCAGCGGATAGAACTCCTCGTTTTCGCGAAATTTGCTGGGCGGCTGCTTATACATGGCGGTAAAGACGCTCGTAAACGCCTGTTGACTCTCATATCCTGCTAGCAGCGCAATCTCCAGGATGGGTTTGCCAGAGAACACGAGCAGCTTTGCGGCTTCGGTCAGTTTGCGGCGCTGTACATAGTCGTGCAGCGTCAGGCCGACCGTGCTGGTGAACGTTCGGTGCAGGTAATGCTTCGAGTAGTGCACTGCGTTTGCAATCGAATCCAGATCAATCGGCTCCGTTAAATGCGCTTCGATATACTCGATTGCAAGCATCGTATTTTTGATGCGGCGATTGGTCATCTTGCGAACCCTCCTTTCGACCGGCGATGGATCAAACTATTTTAGCATAACAGATCGAATCTATCCGTTTTTCATGATTCTTGCTGTTTTGATATGTCTTTTTAATAGAGACGGAGCGTTTCAACTTCGGTTTGAGAAATGTTGGGATGACGCAAGAAAAACGGGCGCTGCCGAGAGATCGGAAGCGCTCGTTGGGGGTAGGAAAGCATGCGGGCTGCTCGAAAGCATTCGCTTACCCTTACGCCCTTTTCCGAGTGTAAAAAAAATAACAAATAAAATAGAAACGTGATATGATCAATATTAGCATTACAACTGATGTTTTCACGAAAACCGTCGTCCATGTGCTGAAGATGGAGGGAATATGAATGCCTTCTCACTCATCCTGATCATTCTTTCCGCGCTCTATTTCATATTGGGGAACAAGGTTCTTCAACTTGATCGGCATGCCACTCTGAATCGACTTTTTTTCATTCTAAATATCAGCCTGATCATATGGTCGGTTGCCTCCGCCTTCTATATCTCTGCGCGCGATGCGGCAACCTGCATTTTCTGGTATAAACTTAGCTCCGTCAGCTTCTATTTATTAATTGGAATCCTGCTTCACTTCTTTTTAACCTATGCAAAAAAGGACAAGCTTCTGAAAAAATGGTGGATTCATCTTGTCCTCTATCTTCCCGCTATTATCTTCTCTATTCTTGAAGTTACGATCGATTTTTATGCGAAGGCATACGTTCGCGGAAACAATGGCTGGCTGATAATTGCTCGCACAGATTCCATCTTGTTTTGGTTGTCACTGCTTTACATCGTCGCATACATGATTGCAAATCTATTCGTCTGCTACCGGTTTCGAAAGACGTTGACAACTCCGCGAGAACGAGATCAGGCGCGTTTGCTCATTATAACCGCCGAAGCGTCGCTGATCATCGGCCTTGTCATTATGGTGATGGCCTCCATCTTGGAATATGACCTTCCGGATATATCCCCGCTGTCTGGCGCAATCTGGTCGATCGGCATTTTTTACGCGATCATCCGCTATAAACTATTGGCCATGACACCCGCTTTTATAGCAGAGAGTCTGTTTCAAACCATCATCGACTCGGTCATCCTCGCCGATCCGCACGGATTGGTCTTAAGCGCGAACCCGGAAACACTGCGGTTGCTTGGTTATAGTCGCAAGGAGCTTGAAGGCGCTCCTTTGGAGAAGGTATTCCAAACAAACAACAAAACGAAAGATCATCCGATTCACGAGTTGCTGGGCAAATGCCCCGTTCGAAATCTGGAAACATACATCGTTTCCAGCAAAGGCGCGAGTATTCCCATCATTTTATCCGTTTCCGAATGCAAGGATCGGTATGGCAGCCGGATGGGATACATCCTTGCCTCGAAGGATATCACGGAATACAAACTCGCAGAAGAAAAGATTCAATATCTCGCGACGCACGACAATCTCACCGGGCTCCCCAACCGGCTGATGCTATCCCAGCTCTTGAACCATTCCATTCAGTCCGCAAAGCGACACAAGCGTAAGCTCGCCGTCTTCTTTGTCGATTTGGATCGTTTTAAGATCATCAACGACACAAAGGGTCACGATGCTGGCGATCAACTGTTAAAGGAGATTGCAGAGCGCTATCGACAAGCACTGCGTGCCGATGATGTCGTCAGCCGTCAAGGCGGCGATGAATTCGTAATTCTTGTTGAGGACGCGCACAAAGTGAGCGATCTGGAGCTGGTTGCAAACAATATCCTCGCTTGCACCTATCAACCGGTCGTTTTGATGGGCGAAGAATGCCGTGTCACCGCCAGCATCGGCATCAGCATCTACCCGCAGGATGGCGAAGACGAGCAAATGCTGATGAAGCACGCGGACATCGCGATGTATTATGCCAAGGAAGAAGGCAAGAACAACTACCAATTCTATTCCGAGGAAATCCAGTCGCAATCTGCCGGTCGGCTTGCGATTGAAACGAATCTGCGCACCGCCATTGAGCGAAACGAGCTTTCCCTGCATTATCAGGCAAAAGTGAATTTCAAAACAGGCATCATCACTGGTGTGGAGGCGCTGCTGCGCTGGCAAAACCCGATGCTCGGTTCGGTAACGCCTACGCAGTTCATTCCAGTTGCCGAAGAATCAGGCGTTATTGTCCCCATCGGCAGATGGGTGCTAAAGACCGCCTGCGCTCAAAATGTCGCCTGGCAAAAGCAGGGGCTTCCGCCCGTCTGCATGGCGGTGAACGTCTCGCTGCGACAATTGGTCGATAACAATCTGATCGACGATATTCTTGCCGCTCTGAACGAATCCGGCATGGCGCCGAATTTGCTGGAGCTGGAAATCACCGAAAGCATGATTATGAGCAATCCGGCGAAGATGATGGACGTGCTGACGCGCATTAAGAATCTCGGCGTTCGGCTCGCAGTAGACGACTTTGGTACCGGGTATTCGTCTCTGGCGCAACTCAAGCACTTCCCAATCGATACGCTGAAAATCGATCGTTCGTTTATCCGCAACGTGCCGGAAAACGCAAAGGACAAGGCGATTACCCACGCCATCATTGCCATGGGGGAAACGCTGGGGTTAACCGTCGTGGCGGAAGGCGTTGAGACACTGGAGCAATTGAACTATCTGAAAGATCAGTCCTGTGATGAAATGCAGGGGTTCTACTTTAGCCGCCCTGTGGTGCCGGAACAGTTTGCTGAATTGTTAAAAGAGCAAGACAATATGAGAAACGTTAAGGCTTAATCATCGTTTCGTTGATCCGCGCAATACCGCTAAACAAATCAATTGATAGCCGTTTCCATATAATGCGCGATTAAACCGTGCGTAGTATCTTGTACCTTCTCCCCCTTGAATTCCCTGTGCCGATTGCAGATTATTGGGGATAAAAAACGGGCGCTGCCGAGAGATCGGTAGCGCTCGTTTATTTGGGATGGTTTTCGAGTGATTTTTGGTGTTCTCCCTTGGCGTCGCCGAGGGTTGCGGTCGGTGCGCCGTCGAGGGTATTATACATCAGCGGAGACGGGTGTGGGGTCTACGGGTGGTAGAGTTGGGGGGCGTAGATCTAAAGAGAGTTAGACTCCCGGTTCTTACAACCATTGGGCTACAATATCAATGTGTTCGATCAGTCCTTTAAAAAAAGCAACTTGCCAAAAACTGCTTCGGTTTAACTCAACACTTTCTAGTCTAGACTGAAAGTACTCTTTAAGATTTCTTATTCCTCTTTTTTTCTTTGACATTTTGTCCCAGTATCCAATTTCATCTGCTATTACCTGCGCGGCTTTCTTTGAGTATAGTGGACCTAATTTATATAGTTTAAAATTGTTCGCCACTCTTTTATTTAGAACTTGATCACATAATTCTGAAGCTTGAACCTCAAATGCCACTGTTCGGTTCTCCTTTGGAATAGCGATGAGCCATTGAATATCATCTATATCATCAAAATAAGGATGCAGCGGAGACGCACTCGTTTTCGAAAAATAATAGTCACTTTTATCCGTATTACAATCTCTACATACAGGTATTAGATTGTTCGGAGAAACCACAAGAGTTGAATATTTCGTCTTTGGTAAATAATGGTCAAGCGTACTAATCACTCTAACCCCACAAATAGGGCATATACCTAATGGTGGCAATGCCATAATTGCATCATAGTACTGCCTTCCAATGCTATTCTGTTTCGCAAATTTTTGGTTGTATATTTTAACTATTTCATTATTCGTCACCCCATTCTCCATAGGATCTTGTGTTAGTAATCCAGTAAGCATATTGGGGAACTTATTTTCAAAATGCGCAGAGTCAGTCTCCACGCTCTTCGATAATTCAAGCAACCTCTTCCTTCGGCTGACATCTGTAAAGTCTCCCGCACATAACTCAAATAATTCTCGTGCACTTTTCCCAAGATCAGGTTTACTTATATGTCTCATATTATTCTTTACCTTCATTTAGCATTGTACGAATCAATGCTTGAGCCTCATTGCCAAGCTGTTTATCGAATTTCTTCTCGATCATTTCATAATTGTTTATTTGGCATTCTTTTGATTCAAGTATATCTTTTATCAATTTGTGATAACCTGATTCAGTAACTTCTAACCCAAAAACTTCTGAGGTTAACAAACTTATACTCGAGCCGAACGTTTCCACTTGCAGACGCTCCGCCAGAAGTTCTGACCCGTTTCGTCTAATATTCCAAACGCAACTTTTGGGAACTTCTTGCAGGATAACTGGGGAGTGAGTAGAAAGAATCGCAATACCATTGCGATCAATAAGCAAATAAGTTAGGGCTCTTATAAACGAAGCAAGTAAAGGTGGATGTAAATGATTCTCAGGTTCATCAAGAAATAAGATCGTCTTCTCTTCCAGTTTATCTACGCATGCCGTTATTGTTAGCAATACGACTTTATGTCCCGAGCTTAGACGCGAGAATGTAGTAGTAATGCGCTCTGAAGCGCTCTTCTTGTCAGTTCTTGTATCATTTCTCCATATTTGTGGGAACTCGAAGATTTGAGATTCTACAAAAGCCGGATCATTCCCAAGTGTCTCAATAGCAGTCTCCCATCGTCTGATTTTCGCTTTACTTTCATTACAATTGCGGAAATAATCAAGAAATTGCGAATTCACACTACTGAGCAAATCCGAGCATTGTTTGTTTAGACCAATATACTGAAATGGCGTGGTTAGAGGGTTCGCTAATTGAGAAACGCTAGAGAAATCATCAAAAGGGCTAAATGCGACACATAAAATATTAGCAAAATCATCAGCTTGGTCGTTTTCATTTTTATCAAAAACAAAGATGCCATATTGTTCATTACTTGTAAGCAATGATTTTATCATATTTTGTAATAAATATGTTTTCCCGATCCCATTGCGTCCTATTAGTACATGCACATTTGTTGGTGGTGTCGAGTCAGGTATAACATCAAAATCTAAAACTAGCGAGCACATAGTTTTATTGTTGTTACTTGGCGTTTCATAATGGAAGTTAAACTTATTAAGTTTTGCTCCACCGTGAGCCATTCTATGAAACTGCGATAACACAGTGTGTTTAGTCTTTTCTCGAAGAAACGAAGTAGTAACTACCTCTTCTGATTCGTATCTCTCAAATAGAGATAAATCATAAGCTATGTCATGAAGTGCGCAAAGAATACCGACTCTGATTTCATCATCGAGAAGGGCTAATTTTTCATAATAAACTTCAGAAGAACCAATTGAAAAATAATCATCTTTGAGACACTCGAACTCTTCTTGAAGCGCATCTATCACACGACCATGATCCATCCCAATATACCCAATTTGCACGCTCCCCAACTCTACCGATTTACAGTCAAAATCATAATACTTGGCGGCAAATGTAGTTCTAAATCCAAAATCATCCCATCTGTCTTGGAACAGAATAACTGATTCAGGTTTCTTTATATATGAAGCACCTCTTTGGACTACTTGAAATAGCATAAATTATCCATCTTTCTCACTTTTGATTATATTACCTCTTAGGAATCAAGACTTCAATAGTCAATACGCTAAAACAATTCATTATGGTGGAATAGTATCAAGGTTACAATCCTGACTCCTAAGCACTTGTGGACTCTTATCTCATACTATTGATCCCCCCTCCCCCTTGCACTCCCCCCACCCATTATCGTATAATACTCACAACTATTTGCATTTTTATCCAAACATGAAAATTTAAAGGGATGGGTGGTATTTTTTCTTATGCCTGCTGCTAACATTCAGCATCTGATTGCCATTGTCGCGTACATGGCGGTCGTCATCACCATTGGCATTGTCTTTGCCAAGCGCGCAAACAAGAACACCGAGGCATATTTCCTCGGCGGCCGCACGCTCGGGCCGTGGGTCTCCGCGTTCAGCGCGGAAGCCTCCGATATGTCCGGCTGGCTGCTGATGGGTCTGCCAGGCGTAGCCTACTGGTGCGGCATCAGCGACGCTTTCTGGACCGCGATCGGCCTCGCGCTGGGAACCTATCTCAACTGGCTGCTGACCGCCAAGCGCTTAAGGCTCTATTCCCAGGAGGTCAAGGCGATCACTGTGCCGGACTTCCTCTCCAACCGCTTCAGGGAAAACAAAAAGCTCATCATGACCATTGCCTCGCTGATGATTCTCGTAGTCTTTTCG
>JAYFPQ010000115.1:0-10159 GCA_034927595.1 Christensenella sp. | reverse complement strand
GATGTGCTGGTCGCCGGAACAATTCTGACCATCGGGACCATCTGGGACGCGATCAACGACCCGTTGATCGGCTTCTGGGCGGTCAACCACAAGTTCAAAAACGGCGAGCGCGTACGCCCACTGGCGATTTGGTTCGCCGTGCCCTGGGCCATTACCGTTGTGCTGCTGTTTACGAACTTCGGGCTCAAGAATCAGGCGGCAATTGCGGTTGCACTGGTCGTCTACCTGCTCTTTGAGTTGTTCAACACGTTCGTGGGCATTCCCTACAACAGCATGGGCAGCTTAGCCACCAATCTGGACGAGGATCGCCGTTCGATCAACGTCTTTCGTAACCTCGGCGGCGCGCTTGGCGCGGGCATCGGTGCGGTGGCCTGTCTGCCGCTGCTCAAGGCATTCGGCGCACTGGACGCAAAGGGAAACCTGATTGATTCCATGAGCTCGCGCGGGTTCCTGCTCGCCGCCTGCGTGATGGGCGCGGTCTGCATCATCGGCTGCGTGGTGCATTTCTTTACCACGAAGGAGCGCGTGAAGGCGCTTGCCGAAGACGACGACGAAAAGCTCTCCGCAAAGACCGTGTTTACGATGCTCTTCAAGTGCAAGTCCTGGGTGCTGAACATGCTGTATATCATCTGCTACGGCGTGATCAACCTGCTTTTGATGAGCTGCATCACCTATTACGCAACCTACGTCATCGGCAGCACCGCGGCGGCAACCGCCATTCAGGCGGCGTATCTCTCGGCGGCGCTCGGCTCTTCCTTCCTCGTCTCCGCCATCGACCGCGCGCTGGGGCGTAAAAAGACCATGCTGCTTGCCGCGGCGATCTTCATCCTCGGCAAAATCTGGTTTGTGATCAATCCATTCTCGCTTGGCGCAATCTACGTCAACGCGATAACGGTCGGCATTGCGATCACCATCACGTTTGTCATGTTCAACACAAATCGCAACAACATCGTGGACATCATCGAGTGGCAGTCCGGCCGTCGGCTGGACAGCATGGTCTCCACGGCGGACAACTTGGCGAGCAAGCTCGCCGTCGCGGGTGCGACGCAGCTCGTTGCCGTTGCGCTCTCGGTCAACGGGTTCAACGCAAAGCTGCCGCAGCAGCCCGTGGGCGCGATCAACGCGATCAACGCGATTCTCGGCTGGGTGCCAATGGTCGTCGCCGCACTGATGATGATCGTCATCTTCTTTTTGAACATCGAAGACGATACGAAGAAGATGCTGGCGGAGAAAGCCGAACAGGGCCTACTTAATTAACAGAGAACCAAAACTTGTCAAAAACTTGATTTGCCAAACCCTGGGCAGCGTGCTATATTGGTTGAAGTTGTGCAAGTCGGTTTAAGACCGACGAAGCGAAAACAAGTTCATGTCCAAGAGCAAATCTACGTTGTAAGGAGCCTAATACTATGACGACTGGGCATAATTTCTGGGATGCGGGCGTTTGGTCGCTGATGATCGAACTGACGATTCTGCTCGTTGGCATGCTGACGGCAAACATGCTTCGCCGGCTCATCAAACCGTTGCGGCAGTCCCTGATTCCCAGCTCCGTACTCGGCGGATTTTTGATTCTGTTTGCCAATATGGCGTACGAAAAGATCGTCGGCGCGCCGGTCTTCAGCAAGGTTACGATGGAAACGCTGACCTACCACGGCCTCGGTCTCGGGTTCGTCGCCATGGCGCTGCGCTCCTCCAAGCGGGCGAAGACGAAGGAGTCCAATACCGCCGTATTCGACGCGGGCGTAACCACCGTCTCGTCCTACCTGCTGCAGGGCGTGCTGGGGCTTGCCATTACGATTGGGTTGTTTTTCGTGCTCGGCAACTGGCCGGTCTCCGGTGTGCTGCTGCCAATGGGCTACGGACAAGGCCCGGGGCAGGCTTACAACTGGGGGCATGTTTACGAAACGGCAACCGGCTATGCGTCGTTCCAATATGGCGGCAGCTTCGGCCTGACCGTTGCCGCAATGGGCTTTGTCTCCGCGGGACTTGGCGGCGTCGTCTACCTGCAGCGGCTCAAGAAAAAGGGACAGGTCAATCCTCTCCTGGCCAACGCGGACGAAATGGAGAACCTCTCCGCCGAAAGCATCACGGAAAAGGGCGAGATTCCGCTTTCCGAATCGCTGGACAAGCTCACGGTGCAGATCGGTCTCGTTGTGTTTACCTACATGGCCGCCTACGCGGTGATGTATCTGGTTTCACTGGGGTTGGATCAACTCGGCGGGTTCTTTACAACCACCGTCAAGCCGCTGATCTGGGGCTTTAACTTCCTGATTGGCACGGTAATGGCGATTCTGGTTCGAAACGTGCTAAAAGGATTGACGCAGCGGGGGCGCAGGCAATACCTCAACAACTTCATGCTCGCGCGCATCTCTGGCGTCATGTTTGACCTGATGGTGGTTGCCAGCATCGCGGCAATCGACCTCTCCGCCTTCTCGCATCGGGAGTTCATCATTCCGCTGAGCGTGGTTTGCATCGTCGGCTCGGTTGCAACCTATTTACAGCTTGATTTCATCTGTAAGCGTATCTACCCGCAGTATTCGAGCGAGGCGTTCCTTTCACTTTTCGGAATGCTGACCGGAACCGCGAGTACGGGCGTAATCCTGCTGAGAGAGATTGACCCGCTGTTCCAGACACCCGCCGCGAACAACCTCGTGTATCAGCAGCTCTGGGCAATCGTGTTCGGCTTCCCGATGCTGCTGCTGCTGGGATATGCGCCCATCGGCCTGACCACCGATCCGGCGACGACGAACCTCACGAACGCCTGGATCACGCTCGCGGCAATGGCCGTGCTGTTCATCGCAATGAACCTGATCCTCTTCCGTCGCCAGATCTTCGGCAAGAAGACCAAGCAAAACGCATAAGAACCAAAGCACAAGACCTCCGGCGAAATCCGGAGGTCTTTTTCGTTGACACCTAACCTGAAATACGATACACTAACCACGTAAAAACTGCATATTCGGATGACGGTATCGGGAGAGCCCGCAGTAAGCGGCGCCGAAGGGGATTGCGCAACAAACTCTCAGGCAAAAGGACCGATACCCGACGAAGCTTCGGAAAGCCGAATGGTTCGGCACCGACGAGGCAATTCCGCAACGGAATTTTCAAATATTGCGGAAGAATCTTTCAGGTTCAGATACGGGGCGCGCGACTTTGTTCGCGCGTCTCGTTTTTTTGTGTTTCAAAATTCGAATTTGGAGGGAAATCAACATGAATCTTCTCAACGACCGCAAGTACACCAAATCCCACGAGTGGCTGCTCGACCTCGGCAACGGAACCGTCCGCGTAGGTTTGAGCGATTTTGCACAACATTCGCTCGGCGACATCGTCTTCATCGACCTGCCCAAGGTTGGCGACGCGGTCACCGCGGAATTCTCGCTGGGTGATGTGGAGAGCGTCAAAGCCGTGTCCGAAGTGCTCAGTCCGGTCTCCGGCAAGGTGTCCGCCGTCAACGACGCGCTTGCCTCCGCGCCGGAGAGCATCAACTCCGACCCGTATGGCGCGTGGCTCATCGAGGTCACGGACGTGACCGCAACCGCTGACCTCATGGATGCGAGCGCCTACGAGGCGTTCTGCGAAAAAGCGTAACCGGAATTCAAAAGCCTCCCGCAGGGGAGGCTCTTTGTCTGCCTATCATTTTTTTAGAACAAGAACAGGAGGAGTTGCTTTGGGCAATTTTCTGCCATCCACCGAACAGCAGCGCGCTGAAATGATGCAGGCCATCTGCATCACCGCCGCCTGCGATCTCTACGGCGATATTCCGCAGGACATGCGCAAAAAGGCCGCCGAGGCCGTCGCGTCCCTGCCAAACGGCGTTTCCGAATTTGAAACGCTCGATCAAATGAAGGAACTCGCGAACAAGAATCGCGTATTTGGCGCAATCTTTCGCGGCGCGGGTGCCTACTGGCACCACATCCCCGCTGTGGTCGGCCGAATTGCGGCAAAGGAAGCGTTCGTTACCGCGTATACTCCCTATCAGCCGGAGATCAGCCAGGGCATCCTGCAAACGATCTTCGAATACCAGACGATTCTCTGCGAACTAACCGGTATGGATGCGGGCAACGCCTCGGTGTACGACGGAGCCACCGCCGCCGCTGAAGCCGCCGCCATGTGCCGCGAGCGCAGCCGCACGACGACGCTGCTCGCGGGCGGGCTGCATCCGGATTCCATCGAAACCGTGCAGACCTACTGCTATGGTGCGGACGCGCCCTGCGTCGTGCTCCCGAATAAGGGCGGCAAGCTCGATCTCGACGCGCTGAAGGCCGCGCTGGACGGCGGCGTTGCCAGCCTGATTCTGCAATCGCCGAATTACTTTGGAATCATCGAGGATGTTCCCGCGATTGCCGAACTCGTGCACGCGGCGGGCGCAAAGCTCGTGCTGAGCATGAACCCGACCGCGATGGCGCTGCTCAAGAACCCCGCCGAACTGGGCGCGGACGTCGCCATTGGGGACGGGCAGCCGCTCGGCATTCCGCTGAGCTTCGGTGGGCCGTACCTCGGGTTTATGGCCTGCAAACAGGAGATGATCCGTAAACTCCCGGGGCGAATCGTCGGCCAAACGACGGACGCGGAGGGGCGGCGCTGCTTCGTGCTGACCTTGCAGGCGCGCGAGCAGCACATTCGCCGCGAGAAGGCCAGCAGCAACATCTGCTCGAATCAGGCGCTCTGCGCGCTGACCGCCGCGGCGTATTGCTCCGCGATGGGGCCGCAGGGTTTGCGCGAGGTCGCGCTTGCCTGCTACGACAACGCGCACTATCTTGCGGGCGAGCTAGGCAACATCAAGGGCTTTTCGCTTGCGTATCCCGACGTGCCGTTTTTCTACGAGTTTGTCACGAAGACCACCGTTCCGGCGGAACTTGTGCTCAAGTTGCTGGAAAACAAGGGCATTCTCGGCGGGCTGCCCGTAGAGGACGGCATTCTCTGGTGCGCGACGGAGCGCAACACCAAGGCGCAGATGGACGCGCTGATTTCGGCGGTAAAGGAGGCGATCGCATGAAACTCTCGTTTGAACGCAGCGTTGCCGGAAGAAGAGGCGTAGTGATCCCGAAGACCGCCGTGCCTTCCGCCAAACTGGACGACGCGCTGCTGCGAAAAGCGCCGCTTCGCCTGCCGGAACTCAGCGAGGTTGACGTCAGCCGCCATTATTCCGAGCTGGAGCAGCAGGTCTACGGCGTGAATGACGGGTTCTATCCGCTCGGCTCCTGCACCATGAAATACAACCCCGCCCTGAATGAACAGGTCGCTTCGCTGGAGGGATTCACCGGCATTCACCCGCTGCAACCCGAAGAGACGGCGCAGGGCGCAATCGAGGTGCTCGTTCGCGCCAAAGAGCGGCTCTGCACGCTTGTTGGTATGGACGAGATGACCTTCCAGCCCGCGGCGGGCGCGCACGGCGAATTTTTAGGCATTCTGCTGATCAAGCGCTATCACGAGTCGCGCGGGGATTGCGCGCGTAAGAAGATCATCGTGCCGGACTCCGCGCACGGAACGAACCCCGCAACCGCGAGCATGGCGGGCTATACGGTGGTCAACATTCCCTCCGCGCCGGACGGAACGGTGGATTTAAACGCCCTTCGCGCGAACGTCGGACCCGACACCGCGGGGTTGATGCTGACGAACCCGAACCCGCTCGGCATCTTCGATAAAAACATTCTCGAAATCACGAAGATCGTCCACGACGCGGGCGGGCTTTGCTACTACGACGGCGCAAACATGAACGCGATCATGGGCGCGGCGCGCCCCGGCGACATGGGTTTTGACGTCGTGCACCTCAATCTGCACAAACCGTTGTCCACGCCGCATGGCGGCGGCGGCCCCGGTGCGGGCGCGGTGGGCTGCAAGGCGCGGCTCGCGGCGTTTCTGCCGAATCAGCTTCCCGTGCGTAAGGCGGACGGTACGTTTGGCTTTGTCAATCCGGAGCAGAGCGTTGGGCGGATGAAGTCGTTCTACGGCAACTTCCTCGTCGTGCTCCGCGCGCTGGCCTACATCACGATGCTGGGCGGCGAGGGGTTACAGGAGGCGAGCGAAAACGCGGTGCTCAACGCAAACTACCTGCGCGCGCTGCTTTCAAACGAGTTGCCCGCCGCGAACGAGGGCTTCTGCATGCACGAGTTCGTCGTTTCGCTGGAGGCGCTCAAGAAGGAAACCGGCGTGAGTGCAATGGACGTTGCCAAGTCGCTGATCGATGCGGGCATGCACCCGCCGACGATGTATTTTCCGCTGATTGTCCACGAAGCGCTGATGTTTGAACCCACCGAAACGGAGGGCAAGGAAACGCTCGACGCGGCGGCGAATGCGGTCAAGGCGATTTTGAGACGCGCCAAATCGGAGCCGGACGCGCTGCACGCAGCCCCCGTGACGACCCCCATCGGTCGGCCGGACGAGGTCGGCGCCGCGCGTAGTCCCATCCTGCGCTATGACTGTTCGGAGGCAGCAAAATGAGTGAATTAAAACGAACGTTATTCTACGAGCGCCATGTACAGGCGGGCGCGACCATGGTGGACTTCGGTGGCTGGGAAATGCCGATTCAGTACCCCGGCGGCATCGTCGAGGAGCATCTTGCGACTCGCAGCGGCTGCGGTCTATTCGACGTGAGCCACATGGGGCGCTTCCGCATCACGGGTAAGGACGCGAAGGCGTTTTTGCAGCATGTGTTAACGAGCAACGTCTCCGCGCTGGAGGTCGATCAGGCGCAGTACGCGATCATTCCGAACGAACACGGCGGCGCGATTGACGACGCGTATCTTTACCGCTTTGTTGAGGACGCGTATATCCTCGTGGTCAACGCGGCGAACGCGGAAAAGGACTGGGCGCACCTGACCCGCGAGATCAAAGCGTTTGACGCGCGGATTACCGATAAATCCGAAGCCGTCGCCCTGCTCTCGCTGCAGGGGCCGAAGTCGAAGGAGATTTTGAGCGACATGGCGGGCGGCGCATTCCTCACCGAGCCGGTGAAAAACGCGCTCGGCACGGTCAACCTCTGCGGCAAGACCGTGCACATCGCCAAGACCGGCTACACCGGCGAACCCGTGGGGTACGAAATCTTCGCCCTGCGCGAGGACGGTGTATTCCTTTGGGACGAGCTCGTCCGCCGCGGCGCAAAGCCCATCGGTCTCGGCGCGCGGGACACCCTGCGCATGGAAGCGGCGCTGCCGCTCTATGGGCACGAACTGGGGCTCGACAAGGACGGAAACGAGATTCCGATCTTCGCGATTTCGCTCGCCCGCTTTGCCGTGAGCTTTGCCGAAGAGAAGCGGGGTATGATCGGGCGCGCGCCGTTGGAGGCGCAGTTTGCCGTGAGCAGCCGCATCCTCAACCGCGACTTCTCCGACTTGAGCGTATTACCACGCAGGGTAAGACCCATCGCGCTGACCGGGCGCGGTGTGCTCCGCGCGGGCTTCCCCGTCTACAAGGACGGCAAGGAGATTGGCTACGTCACGAGCGGAACCATGATTCCGCGCTACGTGGTGGAGCATCAGGGGAGCTTGCTGGAGACGTTTACCGATCAGCGCGCAATGCGCTCCATCGGTCTTGCGCTGCTGGATTCGGACGTGCTGACGGACGACGCCGTCGAGGTCGACATCCGCGGCAGCCGCATCTCCGCCGTGGTGCCCGCGTGGCACCTGCGTTCGGACGCGCCGCCGTATGCCCGCCCCATCGTCGTGGACGCGCCGGAGGAACCGAAGCAGGCGCCTTCCGGCAATCTGCCACTGAGCGCGCTCAACCTGCTGAGTAAGGCGTCGGAGAACCACGTCTGGCGGCAGGAGCAGTGCGTCAATCTGATTCCTTCCGAAATGACCGCTTCGCGCGCGGTGCGGTTGCTGAGCGGCAGCGACCCGAGCTTCCGTTACGCGGAGCACAAAAAGACCGCATCGTTCTACGACAACGAGGTGTTCTACTATCAGGGCACGAAGTTCATCGACGAGGTCGAGCGTGCGCTGGTGGCGGAGCTGCGCAAGTACTTCGGCTGCACGGAGGTCGAGGCGCGCGTCATCAGCGGGCAGATGAGCAACACCACCGTGTTCTCCGCGCTGATGGACTACAAGAACCGCCTCAACCGCAAGCAGACCCCGCAGCGGCTCGGCTATATCCTGAACAACCACATCATCAAGGGCGGGCACCTCAGCGCCCAGCCGATGGGCGCGCTGCACGACTACGTGGCGGTCGATCCCGCGACGGAGCGTCCGGCGGTGGTGAACTTCCCCGTGCTGCGCGACAATCTCTTCAAAATCGACGTTGAAGAGACGAAAAAGGTCATCGAGCGATATAAACCGGAGTTCATCATCTTTGGCAAGTCGATGGTGCTCCATAAGGAGCCCGTCCGCGAGATCCGCGCGTTTGTGGACGAGCAGAAGATCAACACGACCATCATGTACGACATGGCGCACGTACTCGGTCTCGTCGGCCCGCACTTTCAGCAACCGTTTGCCGAGGGCGCGGAGATCGTCACCGGCTCGACGCACAAAACGTTCTTTGGCCCGCAGCGCGGCGTGATTGCGGTCAACTACAAGGAGGACGAGCTGAAATACGACCTTTGGAAGACGATTCAAACGCGCGCGTTCCCGGGCGCGGTGAGTAACCACCACCTCGGCACGGTGCTGGGGCTGCTGATGGCCGCCTACGAGATGAACGAGTTCGGCGACGCGTACCAGAAGAACGTCGTTGCCAACGCAAAGTCGTTTGCGCGGAGCCTGAAGGCGGCTGGACTGGACGTCGCGGGCGATCCGAATATTGGCTACACCGAGACGCATCAGGTCATCGTCAAGACCGGTTACGGCACGGGGCCGGAGGTTGCCGAGCGGCTGGAGGAGAACAACGTCGTTGTCAACTATCAGGCGACGCCGGAGGAAGAGGGCTTTACCGCGAGCGGCGCTTTACGCCTCGGTGTGTCCGAGATGACTCGTTTCGGTTTTGGCCCAAGCGAGTTCGAAACGCTCGCAAACCTCATGGCGGACTGCATTCTGCGCGGCAAGTCCATTGCAGGCGAGATCAAAAAGCTTCGCGCAGGCTATACGAAACTGCTGTATTGCTTTGACGACGCGGAAACGAACGCCGCGCTGGAGACCCTCGCCGCAAAAAGCGGCATGTAAATAGCCACACTGCCGCCCATGGGAACGAGTCTTCCCGTGGGCGGTTCCGTTTGGATTTTATATTGTTTCTAACGCATTGAAATAGCATCTGAAACAAGATAAAGTTTATGTAGAACTGGCATTTCAAACACGCAAATCTCGCAATTTTCAGGAGGGATATTCCATGATTCCTGCCTATATGAACGCGCTCGTCAAGGAGACGGCGGACAAGGGTCTCACGCTCAAACAGGTGAAAACCCCCGTGCCGCAAATCGGCGAGGTGCTGATCAAGATCCACAAGACCGCCATCTGCGGTACGGACGTGCACATCTACAACTGGGACGCTTGGAGCAAGAAGACCATCATACCGCCCATGACGGTTGGGCACGAATACGTCGGCGAGATCGCCGCGCTCGGCCCTGGAGTGGACGACTATCAAGTCGGCCAGATCGTCACGGGCGAGGGGCACATCGTCTGCGGACACTGTCGCAACTGCCGCGCGGGCAACGGACACTGGTGCAAGTTCACCAAGGGCGTGGGCGTCAATCGCAACGGCGCGTTTGCGGAGTACCTCTGCATTCCGGAGACGAATGTGATCGCCGTTCCATCGACTACGCCGGAGGAGATCGTCGCGTTTTACGACGCTTACGGCAACGCCTGCCACACGGCGACCATGTTCGACGTAACGGGCGAGGACGTGCTGATCACCGGCGCGGGGCCAATCGGCATCATGGCGGTTGGCATCTGCCGCCAGAACGGCGCGCGGCGCATCGTGATTACGGACGTGAACGACTATCGTCTCGATCTCGCGAAACAAATGGGCGCTTCCGCCACCGTCAACCTCAAGAACCAGACGGTCGAGGACACGATGAAGGCGCTGCACATCGTAGAGGGGTTTGACGTTGGCTGCGAGATGAGCGGCAACGGCGCGGCGCTCAACCAGATGCTCAAGCTCATGCGAAACGGCGGCAAGGTCGCGCTGCTCGGCATCGCCGGGCCGGGCACGGTCATCGACTGGAACGATGTAATCTTCAAGGGTCTGACCCTACAGGGCGTCTACGGGCGCAAGATGTACGAAACGTTGTATAAGATGATGG
>JAYFPQ010000103.1:0-12805 GCA_034927595.1 Christensenella sp. | reverse complement strand
TTCGCGAGCTCGTGGTCGAGAGCCTACGCGGCGACGTCTCGGCCCGCTCCAAGGTCGGGCGCGCCTGAGCAATCGGCGAAAACCGGCACAAGAAAGCCGGATACGGAAGAAAAAGGATAGCAAACAGGATGTTTTTTAGCGTACTGGTTCCGGTTTACAACGCCGAACCCTATTTGAAGGATTGTCTGGATTCGGTTCTGCGCCAGAGCGAGCAGGACCTGGAACTCATTTTGGTCAACGACGGCTCCGTGGACGGCGGAGGCATGCTTTGCGACCGCTACCGCGCGCTCTACCCCGGCAAGGTCAAGGTACTGCACCAATCAAACAAGGGACTCATCAGCGCGCGCCGTGCGGGGATTGCAGCTGCGGAGGGCGAGTTTTGCGTGTTTCTGGACGCGGATGATACGCTCGAACCGGAGGCGCTCGCGACGATTCGCGAGACGCTGGAGCGCGAGCACGCGGACATCGTGATTTTTAACTACTACAACCGCTACGAGCCGGAGTTTACAACCGCCGTTGCCGAAGCGGTATTTGCCGACAACACCGTGTTCCACGGCGAAGCGGAGAAACAGCCGATCTATGCGGAAATGATCGCCTCCTGGCGGCTCAACAACCTCTGCACCAAGGCGATTCGCACCCCGCTCGTGCAGCAGGACGACACGCCCTACGAGGCGTTTCTGTCGAATCCGCATACGGAGGACCTGCTGCAATCGCTCTATCCTGTGACGCAGGCGAAGACCATTGTCTACCGCGCCGTACCGCTGTATAATTACCGGCGCATTCAGCAGAGTATCTCGACGCGCGTGACCCCCGGACGAATCGACAAGCAGTTCAACGACGCGGTGATGAACCAGTTGCGTGCCTATATGACCCGCTGGGGGCTGGACACGCCGGATCAGCTGGAGCGTTTCCACGCGCGAAAGATCAACGGCCTCATCACGCTCTTCTGGCAGCACTATCGCGCCGCCGAAACGCCGGAGCAGCAACGCGCCATGCTGGACTATCCCTGGGGCAGCCATCTGGACGCGGAGGACCTCAAGTACGCAAAGAGTGCCGCGTTGCCGCGCATCCGCCGGATGCAGCTGGACGCGATTCTCAAGAAGAACCGGCGCAGGCTGGAGTGGATTGCCCGCATCGGCGAACTACGCATGAGGGCTTCCCATGGAGAATAACGCGCCGCTGGTTTCCATTGTCTGCGACACGTATAACCACGCGCCGTATGTGCGGGACACCCTCGATGGGTTTCTCGCGCAGCAAACGAACTTTTCATTCGAAATCATCGTGCATGACGACGCTTCGACGGACGGCACGGCGGAGATTCTCCGCGCATATGAGCGCGAACACCCCGAGCTGTTCCACTGCGTCTTTCGCACGGAGAACATCTATTCCCGCGATCCGAAGATTCTGGAGCACTATGTCTTTCCGCTGGCGAGGGGCAAGTACATTGCCATCTGCGAGGGGGACGACTACTGGACGAACCCGCGAAAGCTGCAAACGCAGATCGACTACATGGAGGCGCACCCCGAGTGCACACTCTGCGTCGCCTGCGCCGAGATGGTGAATCCCGAACGGGGGCACATAGGCTGGGTCAAGCCCTACGAAACCGACTGCGACATCCCGATGGACGAGCTGATTCGCGGCGGGGGCGGAATCGTGGCGACGGCTTCGATTGTTACGCGTACGCACCTTGCGCAAAACCGCGCGCCGTTCTGCGACATGGCGGACGTGGACGACGCGGTGCTCCAACTTTGGTTTGGCGCAAACGGCACGACGCACTACTTCGCCGAGCCGATGTGCGCCTATCGCTATGAGGTGCCTGGCTCCTGGACGAAGACGTTTTTTGCGTCCAACCGCGAGGCGCGCATTCGCCACCACGAGGGCATGATTCGCGCGCTGAAGGCCTTTGATGAAATGTTTGAAGGCAAGTGGCACGACGCGGTGGACTTCTGCGTCACGCATCAGCAGGAGTTTGAGGTGCTGCGTCTCAAGAACGACGTGAAGTCTCTGTTGAAGCCGCCGTATCGGGCGCACTACAAGCAACTGCCGCTCAAGCGGAGAATCCGAATGACACTTGAGAGCTGGAAGAAACGGAAAGATTAGGCGATTTTTGTAGATGGAACAGACAACACCGCTGGTTACCGTAATCATTCCGACGCACGACCACGCGCCGTTTCTCTCGCGCGCAATTGACTCCGTTCTCGCGCAACAGACGACCTTTCCATTCGACATTCTACTGCACGACGACGCCTCGACGGACGGCACGGCGGACATTGCAAAGGACTACGCCGCGCGCTATCCGGACAAGATTCGGCTGATCGCGCAGACGGTGAACCAGTACCAAACCGACAAGAAGATTCAAACGCACATTCTCTACCCGCGCATCACGGCGAAATACACCGCCATCTGCGACGGGGACGACCTCTGGACGGACGGTCACAAGCTGCAATTGCAGGTGGACTATCTCGAGAGCCATCCGGACTGCACACTCTGCATCTGCGGCGCGGATAAAATCGACGTAAACGACCACGTCATCGGCGCTGCGGCGCCCTACGGCGAGGACTGCATCGTTGAGCTGGAGGACATGATCCGCGCGGGCGGGGAGTTCTGCTCCTCAAACACCATCGTCGCGCCGACGAAGCTGCTCAACAGCCAGCCGGACTTCTGCGAGCGCACCGAGGTGGAGGATATTCCCGTGCTTATGTGGTGCGCGGTCAACGGCTACGCCTGGTACATGGCCAGGCACATGGCGGCGTACCGCTACGCGGTGCCCGGCTCGTGGAGCGTCCGCCAGAATGCGGCGAGGCAGGAAACGCAGGTTCAAACCTGCCGCGGGGTCATCGGGCTGTTGCAGGGATTTGACGACTATACCAAGGGGCAGTATCACGCGTCGTTTGCGGACGCGATTCTCTACCAGGAATTCAAGATCAAGTGCTTTGAACACGACCTAAAGGCGTTAAGACGTCCCCCGTATCGGGCGTTTTATCGCGAGCTCTCCGGAAAACGCCGCGTCCGGCTCTGGCTGGAACGATATTTCCCGGCGCTCACACGGCGCGTTGTCGCGCGGATTCGAACAGCAAGGAATCGTTGAAAGAATATATGGACCATTCGTTTCGAAACAAAACCATCTCCGGCGTGATCTGGAAGGCGATGGAGAGCGGCGGCAATCAGGCCGTTCGCTTCGTCATCTCCGTTGTGCTCGCGCGGATGCTCGACCCAAAGAACTACACGACGCTCGCGCTGCTGCTCATCTTCGTGAACATTGCGGACGTGTTCGTCAAACGCGGGTTTTCCACCGCGCTTGTGCAGCGCAAGGACGCGGACAATACGGATTTTTCGAGTGTGCTCTGGGCGAGCCTCGCCATTGCGGGCATTCTCTACGTCGCGCTGTTCTTTGGCGCGCCCGCCATCGCGCGGTTCTATCAGGAGCCGCTGATCGTGCCCGCGCTGCGCGTGGTTTCGGTGATTCTCTTCTCCGGCGCGTTTAACTCCGTTCAGAGTGCGATCATTACGCGCAAGCTGGAGTTTCGCAAGCTCTGCATGGCGACGCTGGGGGCGACGCTTGCCTCCGGCGGCATCGGCATCTACATGGCCTATGCGGGGTATGGCGTTTGGGCGCTTGTGGTGCAGCAGATGATTGGTTCGTTCGCAACCGTCGTGCTGCTCTGGTCGTTGGATCGCTGGAAGCCCGCGTTGGTGTTTTCGATGGAGCGCGTCAAGCTGCTCTTCGGCTTCGGCTGGAAGCTGCTGGTTTCGAGCCTGCTGGACACGGGGTATTCGAGCCTTTCCTCGCTCGTGATCGGTAAGCGCTACATCGGCGACTCGTTGGCGTTTTACAACCGCGGTCGGCAATACCCCGATATGGTTGCGAGCAACCTCACCAACGTTGCGCTTTCGGTGCTGTTTCCCGCCTATGCCGCGCATCAGGACGACACCTCCCGCGTGCGCGAGATGGTTCGAAAGACGAACCGTTCCACCGCGCTGATGATCTTTCCAATGATGGCAGGGCTCGCGGCGGTGGCGGTGCCGTTTGTGCGCGTGCTGCTCACCGACAAGTGGCTGCCGAGCGTGCCGTATCTACAGATGATGTGCGTCGTCTATGCGCTCTATCCCGTGGAAGCGACGGATTTGCAGGCGATCAACGCGCTGGGCCGCAGCGACCTGTATCTCAAGACGGAGATCTACAAAAAAATCTTCGGCCTGCTCGCGCTTGCCGTCTCCGTGTTTGCGTTTACCACGCCGCTTGCCATCGCCTGGGCGGTGGTCGCCACGGCGGTGTTCTCCATGTTTGTGACTATGGTCGTGATGAAGCAGCTCTTTGGCTACCGCTATCGTGACCAGCTCTGGGACATGACCCCGCCGCTGCTGCTTTCGGGCGCGATGTGGGCGGCGGTCTACGGCGTGTCGCTGCTGCCGGTTGGCGATTTGCCAAAACTGATTCTCGAGATTGTCGCCGGGGTTGCGGTTTACCTCGCGCTGGCGGTATTATTGAAGCTGGAGAGCTTCACGTATCTTTGGAGCTCCATGAAGGGCTATTTTCAGAAACGAAAGAACCGGTCCGAGTGCGAAGAAGCGCCCGTCGATCCGCCAATGAACGACCGGCTGTAAGCCGCGTTCCCGGGCGAATTTTTACGGCGCTACATTCGAAAACAGGAGGAATAGAGAGCTATGAAACTGGCGGTTGCCGGAACGGGATATGTTGGCCTCGTCGCGGGCGTTTGCTTTGCGGAGCGGGGGCACACGGTCACTTGTGTGGACGTAGACGAGCAGAAGATTGCGCGGATGCAGGCGGGCGAGTCGCCCATCTATGAGGTCGGGCTGGAGGAACTGCTTAAAAAGAACATCGCCGAACAGCGGCTGTTCTTTACAACCGACTTTGAGCACGCCTATTCGGACGCGGATGCGATCTTCATCGGCGTCGGCACGCCGGAGCAGCCGGACGGTAGCGCGAACCTGAACTACATTGCGGCGGTCTGCCGCCAGATTGCGCAGAGCGTCACGCGGGACTGCCTCGTCGTGGTGAAATCCACGGTGCCGGTCGGCACAAACGACAAGGTGGAGCAATACATCAAGGACAATCTCGCACGCGACGTGAAGGTGCGCGTGGCGAGCAATCCGGAGTTTCTCGCGCAGAGCAACGCGGTGCACGACATGCTCCACGCGACGCGCATTATCATTGGCACGGACGACGAGGAAGCGGAGCGCCAGCTGCTGGAGATATACGCGCCGTTTGACCTGCCGGTCGTGTCGGTCTCGCGCCGGTCGGCGGAGATGATCAAATATGCCTGCAACAACTTCCTCGCTCTCAAGATTTCGTTTATGAACGACATGGCAAACCTCTGCGAGCTCGTTGGCGCAAACATCGACGACGTGGCCGAGGGTATGCGTTACGATCCGCGCATCGGGGCAAAGTTCCTTAAGGCGGGCGTTGGCTACGGCGGCAGTTGTTTTCCAAAGGACACGAAGGCGCTGACGTACCTGGCCAAGCAGCATGGGGTTACGCTCAAAACGGTGGACGCCGCGGTGGAGATCAACGCCGCCCAGCGCACCCGCCTGTTTGAAAAGGCGAAGAAACGCCTCATGACGTTTGAAAACATGAAGGTCGCGGTGCTGGGGCTTGCGTTTAAGCCGGGCACGGACGACCTACGGGAAGCGCCGTCGCTGGAGAACGTGCGCCTGCTCCTGGAACACGGCGCAAACCTCGTTTGCTACGATCCCGTTGCGGCGGAGAATTTCCACAAAAGGTACCCGGATGTTCCGCTCGCCAATTCGATTGACGAGGCGCTGGATGGCGCGTTCTGCTGCTTTATCTTTACCGAGTGGGAGGAGTTTGTTCGCCTCTCGCCGGAGGTGTTCCGCCGCAAGATGCGCGTGCCGCTCGTTTACGACGGGCGTAACATCTTTGATCCGGACAACATGAAGCGCTGCGGCGTGGAGTATTACTCGATTGGTCGATAGGGGGATGCGCTTGAAACAAGCAGGCGAACAAACGATTCTGGTCACGGGAGCCGCCGGATTCATTGGCTACCATCTTTCCAAGCGTCTGCTGGAAGGCGGGCTGACCATAGCCGGCGTCGACAATTGCAACGATTATTACGATCCCGCGCTCAAACGCGCGCGGCTGAGCGAACTAGCCAAATTTGATCGGTTTTCGTTTCTGGAAGGAAACCTGGCCGACGCGGATTTTGTGGAGTCGGTCTTCGAAGAGACGAAGCCAACCGTCGTCGTGCACCTCGCGGCGCAGGCGGGCGTTCGCTACAGCATCGACAACCCGCGCGCCTACATTGAGAGCAACATCGTCGGGTTCTTCAACGTGCTCGAGGCCGTTCGGAATCATCCGGTAGAGCACTTTCTCTATGCGTCCAGCTCCTCGGTCTACGGTAACCGCGAGCAGACGCCGTTTTCGATTCAGGATCGTGTCGACAAGCCGATTTCGCTCTACGCCGCGACCAAGAAGAGCGACGAGCTGTTTGCCTATACCTATTCGCATCTCTACGACGTTCCCGCAACGGGGCTGCGGTTCTTCACGGTCTACGGCCCGTTCGGGCGGCCGGACATGGCTTACTTCAAGTTCACGAAGGCAATTTTCGAGGGAAAGCCCATCGACGTATACAACGACGGCAACATGCTGCGGGACTTTACGTATGTGGACGACGTGACCGCCTGCGTGGAACGGATGCTCTTTTCGCCACCAAAGCCGGACGAAACCGGCGCGCGAAACGCCGTCTACAACATCGGCAACAACAAGCCGGTGCGGCTGCTGGACTTCATTCACTCGCTGGAACGCGCACTCGGAAAAACCGCGGAGTTGCGGTTTCTGCCGATGCAGGCGGGGGACGTGGAGAAGACCTATGCGGATATTCACGAGACTCAACGCGACTTTGGCTTTGCGCCAAAGACCGGGATTGACGAAGGCCTCCAGGCGTTTGCCAACTGGTATCGCGGTTATTATTCCGAAGAGCCGAAGAAATAACAGAAGAAAAAATCGCGCTTGGCGCGGTACGAATTGGATCACAGAAGGAAAGCGGGAGCAAACAAGTTGAGATGGGCAATGCAGGTTCGAAATTCCGTGGTGGGGTTTTATAACTACACGGTTCTACTGACGTATTTCGGCGTCGTGAGCGCGATTGCGGGAATTGGGCTGGCCATGTACGATCGCACCTCGATGGCGATTGTCTGCCTGATGATCTCCGGCTTTTGCGACCTGTTCGACGGCTCGATTGCCAGAACGCGTCAGCGCACAGAGAACGAAAAGAAGTTTGGCATTCAGATTGACTCGCTGGCGGATATGATCTGCTTTGGCGTGCTGCCGGTTGCGATTGGCTACTCCATCGGCTTGACAAAGTGGTTTGAGTTTGTCGTGCTCGCGCTCTACGTGCTCGCGGCGCTGATTCGCCTCGCATACTACAACGTGACCGAGGACGAGCTGCAGTTCTGCGAGAATACGCCGCGCGTCTACTACGACGGGCTGCCCGTGACCACCGTTGCGCTGATTCTTCCGCTCATCTATACGCTCCGCCCCGTCATGAAGAGCGGGTTTCTCGCCCTGTTTTCGGTGACGCTGCTGGTCACCGCCGCGGCGTACCTGCTCAAGGTGAAAATTCGAAAGCTTGGCATGAAGGGCATGATTGTCGCCGCGTTTTGCGGACTGGGCGTGCTCGCCCTGCTGATTGCGGGCTGGAACGCCATCGGCGCGGCATAGGCGAGGATACAAAAAAAGACCGGCCAGAGGCCGGTTTTTTTATTGAGCGATGTTTTTGATCGAACGAAGAACTATCGATCGGATACGGCTTGCGCAATGCGGCGGATAATTTCGGCGTCCACGCGTTCGTCGAACTTGCGCGCAAAGAGCATGCCGCTTTGCAGTATCCGGTCGTAGTCCTCGCCGCGAAACACGTATGGCGAGGAACTGGTTCCGCGATCCCAATCGATGAACCGCATGGTTGCGTGTTCGTCGTCGTACTCGCGCGAAAAGCGATTCGCCAGGAACGGCGAGTTCTGCAATAGCGTTTGGATGAACAGCTCGTCCGAACACTTCGAAAACCGGAAATAACGGCGGTATTCGGCGGCGTGCGCCAGACAATATTCCGCGAACGCCTGTGTAATAGAGAACCACTGCGAGCCTTTTTGAAAGCGGACTGTGCAACACTTCAACCGGTTGACCTGTAAGAGCGACTGCAGCCGTAGGGAGAGGTCGTCGAACTTGCGAACGAGCGGATAACGCTGGCGCGCGCTCTGCATGAAATGATAGGTTTGCAAGCGGTCCCGCAGCAAGTCGGCGGAGACCGTTTCCGCTTTAAAATCGACGAACTCCGCTTGCTCGGCTTTGGCGAAGAACGCGTGAATCTCGTCCTGCGACCGCAGCGGCAGGTCCATGCCGGAGAGCAGATGATAGTATGCGTGCGGGGTTGCAGAAGCGGTTGCTAGCAGCAACAGCGTCGCATCCACCAGCGCTTCGCTGCCCCAAGCCGGGCGGAATTTGGACAGAATCGTCAGCGTGCCTTGGCGAACCGAAGCTTGCAGCGCGGCGGCATCCCAGTCCTTTGTGGACGCGTCGATATGCAGATAAATATCGTTCTGCGGGTGGTCGAGCAACTGGAGCAACGTTGCGAGTTGACTCCAATTCCGGTGCGCTAATACAAGATAGGCATGCCTTGGTTGCAAATGAAAAATCCTCCAATCATGATTCGCTTGCTTTGCGTTTCACAACAAGAGGTATTTTATCAAATAAATAGGCTGTAAATTTGAAGGAAAACGAACGAAATACGTACTTAATGTGTGCTAAGAAAGGAGATTTTGTGTCCAAGCAAACAGCTCGTTCAGAACGTTTTCTTTGAAATCGGTACAGACAGCCAGCAGGTGCTCCGGCAGCGCGTTTCTCACGCTCTCGACAATCGCAATGGCGGTTGTGTGCGTGCCGTCGCCGGAGGCGGCAACGTAGTCCAGCACGACGAATGCGACAAACAGCAGCACGGCCAAAGCCAGCAGCGAGAGTAGAAATCGAAGAAACACAACCACAACCCCGTTGCTGCGCAGCGGGTGCTTTCGCCCGTTTTCCGCGCCGCAGTACGGGCAGTATCGCCCGGAGAACCGTACGCCGCAGTTTTTGCAGGCGCGGCGTTTTTTACGGGGTTTTCGTTGCATTGCGCAGAAGCTCCATTGCGTCTTTTTTTCGAATCACGCGGCAGGAAGGATGCTGAAACTCGTTCTCCGGGCAGTAGCCGAGCGAAACGCAGTTTGGTCCCGCGCCCTCAAACAGGGCGGGCGAGGCCTCCTTGCACAAACGAAGCATCTTGTTGGCGAGGTCGCGAATCTCCGCCTGCGCGTTCATGCAGCAGCGAATCTTAAACCAATCTAAAAGCGCATGTGCGTTCATGCCGATGAGCGCCTTAAACTCCGTAGCCTGCGGCTTGAGATAGCGGAGGTCTTCCTCTTTATAGCCCGCGTCCACGCCGGAATCGTACCACTCTTCCAGCATGTTTAGTAGATCCGTCGCGCCAAGTGAGACCGTTGTGCCGTCCGGCAGGGTACAGTCCGCGCGGTGCGGCAGAATCGAGTCCGGCAGCACGACGTCGTAGCTCCGTTTTCCGCCCTTGTCGACGCGCCCGCTCTTGATGAGGTAGCTCGCAAGGCGCTTTCGCACCAACTGCACCTCCGTGACGCGGGAATAACCCTCGACGCCAAAGAGAAAATAGTCAAACTCCGTTGCGGCGAGATGGCCTTTGTCGATGATGCTGCGAACGAGATCCGCATTGTAGGGTGAAGCGATGATTTCGCTTAGCCCCCGTTCGCTGCGGGTGAACCGCGCGGCGACGTCCGTATATACCTTGCCGCCGCCTGCGAGCAGGACGACCGTTCCATCTCCGACGCGCTTTTGATTCATAGCGTAACCTCGCCTTGCTGATTGATGACTCTATCAATGCCCGCGTTCTTGATGAGCCGCGTGCACATGACGCACGGTGTTGGATTCTCAATGGGATGGTCAAATCCTTCGAAACCGGAGAGATAGATCGTGCTGCCGAGCATTTCGTTTCGGCTCGCGCTGATGATTGCGTTCGCTTCCGCATGGACGGCGACGCACTTTTCATACTGCTCGCCGTGGGGAATGCCGTGCCGCTCGCGCCAGCAGGAGCCGACGTCGCAGCAGTTCTCGTCCCCGCGCGGCGCGCCGTTGTAGCCGGTTGCAACGATTTCGTCGTTCTTCACGATGACCGCGCCGTACTGCCGCCGAAGGCAGGTAGAGCGCTTGGCAACCTCCGCCGCAATCGAGAGGTAGTACGCTTGCTTGCTGATTCGTTCCATCGACATGACCCCCATATCCCGAGCCTCGAAAGCCCTTTTGGGTATTTTCGCATACCCGCGCGCGAAAAGCAAACGAAGATTCGACCAGTGCGGTTTGTTCGGTCGAATCCAGCAAAACGCCGCACGGATTTTGACTCCATACGGCGAAACGACGAGACACAATTCATTCAAACGGTTCCAGATCCAGCCAGCGTTCGGCGAGATTGTCCACCTCGACGCCGGAATCCAGCGCGTAGTTGACCGTATAGAGCGTGCCGCCCTTCATGCGGCGAAGATACGCGATGCAGCGGCTCGCGTGGTCGACAAGGTAGCGATTTCGCTTCTGCATCGAGGCGGGGCTGCAGCGCTCGGCGGAGTACCAGATTTCGCTCGCCCCGGCGAGGATTTTCTCGTACCGCAGGAGTTGCTCCGCGTTCCAGCCCTCCGTTTGATCCAGCCCCGGCAGAGCCAGATGCAGCGAAATGGAGGAGTCCTGCTGCCGAAGATTCAGCACGGCTTCCGCCGCGAGGGTATCAAACCCCAACGCGCCGCCCGCGTAGAACTCGGTAAAACCGTCCGAAACGGCGCGTTCCACCGCACGCGTAAGTAACTCGCTTAGCGCGCGCATGCCCGGTTTCTGTTCGTTGCCCGCGTCAGGCAGGGCGTTTGGGCGGTGCCCGGTAAAGCAGCAGCCGCGCGCGCGGTCAAACGGGTCTTGCATCCATCCTCCGTGCGCCAATCGCGATAAGCGCTTCTTCGTTCATTTCGCCCGCCTGGAAGGCGACATATGCCGTGCAGAGCAGTTCCGGCGTTTCCGCACAGGCGCGGTCAAACAGGTCGACAAACGACTCCGTTCGCGAGCAGTGCGGCTCCCAGGGCGCGTGCCAGACGTCGCGGGACGCGTTCAGCCGATCGTTGGGGTCCGGATGGCGCGAAACGAGATAGCCCGTGACTTTGCCCGGCGCGCCAAAGAAGCGCTCCAAAGCGCCAAAGAAGCGTAACTTTCGGTTCTGCGAGTCGTAGGAGAGCGTGTTGACGGCGATCCATTTGCGAAAACTCCGGCGAAACACGCCCTTGGTCTCCAATGAGAAGAGCGACTTGGCCAGCGCGGCATGAAACGCATCCAACTCGGAAAGGTGAGCGGTTTGATAGAACTGCTTCGGCGGCGTCGGTACGCCGGGTAGCGCAATTCGATCCGCCATACTCAGATCCATTTGAATCTCGGCGGGCGTATGTGCCTTTCCGGCAAAACGTGCTTCTATATAAGGATGCGCGGTCGTGTCCAGCACAAAATGGCACAGAAAGCCGAGCACATAGGCGCAGAGCGCGTCGTTGCCCCGCGCGAGCGGTAGCATCGCGGCAAAGAGCACGCGCATGTCGAGCTTATGCAGTTTGTCCGCAAGATCGACGCGGCAGGGGGCAAAGAGCGGCTTTGGCATCGCGTCCCCGAAGTATGGGTCCGGCCCCATGGTGCCAATGCGAAACAGATCCGGATACGCATCGACCAGCGCGGCAATCTCCGGGCTGAAATACTGTTTCGCCGTCAGCCCGACCAGCGCATGTGTAAAGTTATATGGCATGGTTTTATTATACGGTTGTCTAACGTAGAGAAACAAGCGCTGTATAAAATTCTGCGTCAGAAAATCAAATGGCGTTGCCAACGACGGCGGAACAATTCCGTTTTGCTCGAATTGGTTTCGATTGGTTTTCTGCGTGCACAGGAGATGTTACGAAACATACGTCCATGCGGGCGATCCTTCAAAACATGTGGATTCTCAAGAGAAAATATTGTCACATCCGCTGGCAAAGATTGTAAAATCTGAAATAAAAATGGAATCTTTCAGCACGGTGGCGGAAGAACGAAGTCATGAATTTTTTCTAACAAAAACGTGGAAAATTTGAAAATCTTGTGTTTTCCTATGGTACATTGTTAAACCATCGTGTTACAATACGAGTGATAGCACGACTGAGGTGGAGAGCATGAAAAAGATTGTCAAGCGCAGGAGAACGTTTCGCATCAATAACCCTCTCGCATTCGGAATCCTATGCGCGATGATCCTTATTTTGCTCGCAGGTGTGACCTATGCTCTGGTCGCAGGTGTGATCTCTCCCGCTATCGTGCAGTATCGCGTGGCCAACGCTACGCCGACCCCGTCGCCCACCGTCGCGCCGGTCACCGCAACGCCGTCGCCCACCGTCGATCCCAATCTGCCAACGCCGACCCCGACCCTCGCGCCGGGTACGACGCCGACCCCGACGCCGAAACCGGCTGGGCTGCTCGACGGGCACATCATCGGCATTGACCCTGCGCGCGGCTACAGCTCGCAGATTCAGGGCGTATCCACAAAGGTGTACGCAAATCGATTGAACTTCGCGGTCGCAACCCTCGTCAAGCAACAACTCGAAGAACAGGGCGCAACCGTGGTCTTTACACTCGCGGACGTGAAGGACGACAAGACCGCGAGCGAGCGCGCCACCATTCTCAACAACGGAAAGGTGGAACTGGCGGTTCGAGTGGAGTGCAATT
>JAYFPQ010000045.1:0-2020 GCA_034927595.1 Christensenella sp. | reverse complement strand
TCGATGGAAGATGCAGATTGGAGAAGGACGGTCTGGTGCAAACCCTCGCCGCGCGTATGGGAACGGGTGGGATGAACGTTCCGCTCGTCATGAACCGCGCGTTTGGTGTTTGTTCCGATGGCAGCAACGCCATGCGGTCGGACAACCCTGAGAGTGGTTTCTATGAAGCACACACTGCTCGCACACTCGATTCGAACGGCGGCAGGCCGGATTGTAATCAGGGCGGTATCGCGGTCGTCGCGTTTACGCAGAACCAGCGTGACGAGGTTCGCGATCTGGGAGACGTCGCCGGAGCGTTATCCGCAAATACGGGAATAAAGCAGCAAACCTACGCGCTGCAAGGAAGCATGATCGGGCGAAGCGATCGCAACGGTCCGCAAGGCGATGGCGTGAACGAAGGCGTAGGTTTTACGCTCAATACCTCCGATCACCATGCTGTGTGCTATCCCGATCGTGTCGGCTGTCTCTGCGCAAGCGATTATAAATTTCCTCAGAACCAACAGGTGGAAGACAGCAAGTATGTAGTGGAGCCGTACCAGCGCGTTTGCGGTACGATCTCACCCGGCGCGCATCCCGGCGGGTTCAACGGGCAGGATGCGTCCAATGACATGCTTGTCCCTGTAAGATGCGTGGAAGAGCCGAGATACGCGGTGCGGAGATTGACGCCCGAAGAATGCGCACGCTTGCAAGGCTTTCCTGATTGGTGGTGCGCGGATCTTAGCACGGAGCATCCTTCTGAGCAGGATATCGAATGGTGGCAGGATGTTTTTGAAACACACCGTCGGATCACGGGTTCGGCAATGAAACCGAAGACGCGAAAGCAAATCGTGAAATGGCTGAACGATCCGTACACCGACGCCGCGGAGTACAAGCTTTGGGGCAACGGAGTCGCGCTGCCATGCGTTGTGTTTGTTCTATCAGGAATTCTGTCGGAATCCGCTGTATATCTGGACGAAATAGCTTGATATTCACACCCGCTTGATCAATGTATGTGACTACCAAATCGAAAGGAAGGTATTCACAATGCAGATCAAGTACAACGTTACGGGGGACAGACGAAAGGCACTGGTTGCGGTCATGCGGGATGTGCTGCAGGACACGACGCGATACCTTGGCGCGCCGAGCTTTGCGTTTCAGGTGGGAGCTTACACGGTCGACAAGAACGGTATGGTCACTTGCCCGGACGACACCAACGAAGCGCAGATCGAAATGTTGATTCGCGAACTGGCACACGACGGCTTCTTCGGCGAACGGATCGGCGAAGCGGCAAAGCCCGCCGAACCCATAGTGGGCGAGCCAGATCCACTGAAAAAAGATACACCTCGTAATATCGATCCCGACCGCCTCGCAGTCGAGCTGCCGAAGGATGGCATGACACCGACCGCAATGGAGAACCTGCGTCGGCTGGTCACGAGTAAGGAAACCCTGCTCAAGAAGGCGCTCGATACGGACAGTCTCCCGATCACAGAACACCCTGATCGAATCGAGTTCGGGTGGTTCCGACCGACCAACGATCAGGCTGTGATCGCCGCATACTACCAACTGGTACAGGGCCTTTGCGAACTGGCGCGCATACAAAAGCGCGTCAGCGCGTCGGAACAGCAAGTCGAAAACGAGAAGTACGCCTTCCGCTGTTTTCTCCTCCGGCTCGGATTCATTGGTTCGGAGTTCAAGGATTCGCGCCGAGTGCTTCTGAAAAATCTTTCCGGCAACAGTGCGTTCCGCGATGCACAGGAAGCAGGTGACGAAGAATGAACGGAATTCATCCGAAGCTGCTGAAACAGCTCAAAGAGTATTACACATCCGGCACACGGGTGATGCTGATTCGCATGAGCGATCCTTACACCAACCTGCGACAGGGTGACCGAGGGACGGTCACCTTGGTCGACGATATCGGAACGATCCATGTGAATTGGGATTGTGGCAGTTCGCTCGGTGTTGTATTCGGTGAAGATGAGTGCCGGAGGATTGAGGAAAATGAGTAGTTGGGTATTTGCCGCTTACGGCGTCGGCTTGAATC
>JAYFPQ010000006.1:0-29981 GCA_034927595.1 Christensenella sp. | reverse complement strand
ATTGATGCAAAAAAACGGCCGGAATCATCCGGCCGTTTTTTCTACCCGAATCTGTTGTTACGGAGCGGTTTCCACCGCAACGATGCGTCCCGGTCCGTGCGGATCACCGTAATTCGCGCCAACAACACCGTTCAATCCATCCACGATGTAATTGATCAGCACCTGGTTGTCAATCATGATGGAATCCATCAGGAACTTGTTGTCCTGGAACATGGTATACCCGTCGCCGGCGTTCTTGAGCAGGTAGTTATGGCTCGCCAGCGTGTAAACTTTGGTCAGATCCAACGGTTCGCCGCCGACCATAACGTTTTTCACGCGGTATTCGCCATCCACGCTCACAAACATATTGTTTTCATCCAGCGTAACCGAAGACGGAACGTAGGTGTGAATTTCATACGTCAGTCCGGCAACCTGCAGGAAGCCGCCGCTTTCCTCCGGCGTTGCGCGGGCGCCCATTTCCAAGGCATCCAGAATCTCTTGGCCGGTCGCCACAACCATGCACAGTTCGTTCCCAAACGGATGCACCTTGATGATGCCGCCATAGGTGATGTCGCCCTTGGCAATGTCGGTTCTCACGCCGCCGCCGTTGACAAACGCAATGTCCGCGCCGGAAATAAAGCGGTAAGCATCCGCGCAGAGGTCGCCAAGGTTTGTCTCGCTGTTGCGAACGATTCGAACCGCCGGATCGGTGCCCGGTTCAAATATGGTCAGATCGACATCCGATCTGGCAACCACATCGTTGAGCAGCTCCTCAAACTGCGCTTGAATCAGTGCAATGTACGCTTCGACATCCGCGTCCTTTTCCGTATAGTCCGTAACCAGTCCCGTGGACATGCTCCCGTCCTTCGTGATGTAGAGCATGCCGACGGCGTTGAGCTTGGTGCCGGTTTGCGTGAGTAAGACGCGCTCACCGTCGAGGTTTTTTACACGCTCGCACTCAACGGTGCTATGCGAGTGTCCGTCGATCACGACGTCGATTCCTTTCGTGTTCTCAATCAATTCGCTGGACGTATAGGGCGACGTGACTGCGTCAATGCCAAGATGCGTTAGTGCGATTACATAGGTCGCCCCCTCCGCAATGGCGGCGTCAACGGCATTCTGGACAATTCGATAGAAGCCGTCCGCGCCGTCCTTCTGACCGAACCCGTAGATGTAATTGCCGTTGTCGTCCTGAAAGAAGACCGGCGTTGAAGTTGAGATGGTCAGCGGCGTACTCACGCCGACAAACGCGACCTTCACGCCGTTGAAGGTTAACATGGTGTACGGTTCCAGCACGGGCTTGCCGGTGGCAAGATCGCTAAAGTTCGACGAAACATACGGGAACTTCGCCATATCGCGCAATTCGAAGAAGCGATCCATTCCGTAGTCGAATTCATGGTTGCCCGGCGTTGCCACATCATAGCCGACTTCGTTCATAATATCGATGATGTAGCTTCCTTTCGAAAGCGTGCCGATGGCGTCGCCCTGTACCGCGTCGCCTGCATCGACAAGGGCAACGTAGCAGTCCTCATCCAGCAGTTGTTGTTTGAGTGCCGCAACGCCGGCATAGCCGATTCCGCTATCCACTGCGCAGTGCACATCGTTGGTATACAGAATCGCAAGGTCCTGATCCAGCGCAGGTTCGGAAGTTGGTTCCGGCGTTGCCGTTACTTCTGCGACGGCCGGTTCCTCAGTTTTCGGTTTGCAGGCAAACGAGAATGCAAGTAGAAACACCAAAAGAAATACGGTTAGTTTGCGTAGCATCTTCAAAACTCCTCCTTCACTTGATGCTCTCACTATATCACATTTTTCGTGCAGTAACCGTACAATTAAGCATTATGTCTACTATTTATAATGTTTTCCACCCGCCACCAGCATATGCGCCTTTCACACTTCGATTTCACGCAAGTAAATACAAGCCTTGCTTTCTTTTGAATAAAACATTGTCCGCCATATTCCGGTTGAGTTGCTTCCGCATCGTCCTGTATAATACGGATATATGCTCGCGAAGAGCAAAGCGATTGATCGTGAAAGGCCCTCGCAATGAATCGAAATCCAAACAGCCAAAGCATTCTTCACCTGACCGACTACGGCGCGCCGTATGAGGGCAACTTTGTCGCGTCTTTGCGCGCGCTGGAGCAACGGCTTGGCGCGGATGGCATGCGCATGCTCTATGTGTTTCCCAAGCGCGCGGGGGATATGCCCTGGGCACAGAACATGCGCCGCGAAAAGTCAAATGTGTTTTTGATTGAGCGCAACGGGTTCTTCGCCTACGCGCGCCAGATTCGCAAGTTGCTGCGCGAAAACGACGTTGCCATTCTGCACGCGCACTTCATTCATTATAAAGAAAAGCTCGCCGCGCTCTTTGCGGCAAATACCTGCGGACACCGCGTGGACACCGTGCTGCACCTGCATAACCACCTCGCGATTCCGAAGTCTCCCCTGCGCGCGCTGCCGCAGCGGTTTTATCTTTCGTTCGTTTCGCGCTTTGTCTGCTGCAGCCGTTCGGTTGCGCAGCGGTTGATAGCGGACGGAATCGCGCCTTCCCGCGTTGCTGTTGCGGAAAACGCAATCGCGTTTGAGCGGTTGGACTCGTATGAACCGCTGTCGAAGGAAGCGCTTGGTATCCCCTTCTGTGAACGGGTGGCGCTGCTGTTTGGGTTCAACTATCTGCGCAAGGGCGTTGACCTCGCAGTGGAGGCCGTTCGCTCCCTTCGGGAAGCGGGCGAGCCGGTTACACTCGCCGTCGTGCTCTCCTCCAGAAAAGAAGAAGTCGAGACTGCGATTCTGCGTCAGCTCGATCTGCCGGAACTGCCCGCATGGATCAAATTGCTCCCCGCGCGAAGCGACGTTGCGGCCTATTATCATCTGGCGGACGTGTTTCTTTCGCCCAGCCGCGAGGAGGGCTTTTGTTACGCGCTCGTTGAGGCGGCCTACTGCAAAACGCCGGTGCTCGCCAGCGCGATCGACGCGCAAAAGGACCTCGCGCTCCCGCCGGAAGCCTTTGTTCCGCCGGAGGACGCGGCTGCACTTTCGAGCGCAATCCAGCGCGTTTTTCATGCGCCCGACACGCCGGAACGCACGCAAACGCTGGAGGCGGCAAAACGCCGCGTGGTGGATTCTTACGCGCTAAACATCTGGTCTGAGAGCGTTATTCGCGTGTATTCCGAAATACATGCCTGATTCTCGAAAATAAGCGTCCGATTCCCCGGATTCAGGGTTGACACAATCGGGCGCGTTTGTTAAACTAATCGATGTGCCATTGGGTCGAGAACTGCCACAGCCCCGGGAGTGAGCGCTCAATCACACGAAGGAAAATCCCAAATTCGAATTCATGTAATGGAGGAATCGCCATGAAATCCTATATGGCAAAGGGCGAAACCGTTGAGCGCAGCTGGTACGTTGTGGATGCGAAGGATATGGTTCTCGGCCGTCTTTCTTCGCAAGTGGCAGCCATTCTCAGGGGTAAGCATAAGCCCATATACACCCCGCATGTCGACACCGGCGACCACGTGATCATCATCAACGCCGCCAAGGTGCGCCTGACGGGCAAAAAGCTTGATCAGAAGAAGTACATTCACCACACCGGTTATCCGGGCGGCATCCGCGAGGTCAGCTATCGCACGCTGCTCGCGACCAAGCCGGAATTCGCGGTTTACGAAGCTATTCGCCGCATGATGCCCAAGGGCCCGCTGGGCGATCAAATGCTCAAGAAGGTTCGCATCTATGCCGGACCCGAGCACAAGAACGCCGCACAGCAGCCCCAGCCCCTCACGCTGAAATAACGAAAGGAGAAACAGAACATGGCAAGTACGCAATATCTTGGCACCGGCAGACGGAAAAAGTCCATTGCCCGCGTTCGGTTGCTCCCGGGCAGCGGCAATATCACGATTAACAAGCGCGAGCTGGACAACTACTTTGGCCTCGAAACGCTGAAGATGATCGTCCGCGCTCCGCTGACCCTGACCGACACGCTTTCGAAGTTCGACGTGTTCGTCAACGTCTATGGCGGCGGCACCACCGGCCAGGCCGGCGCGATCCGTCATGGCATCGCCCGTGCACTGCTCGTTGCGGAGCCCGCGCTGCGTCCCGCCCTCAAGAAGGCCGGATACCTCACGCGCGATCCGCGCATGAAGGAGCGCAAAAAGTACGGTCTGCATGCAGCCCGCAGAGCGCCCCAGTTCAGCAAGAGATAATCTCCTATTTGCGGACAATTCACGCAAACAACATCCCGCCCAATTGGGTGGGATGTTTTGTTTATTCGATTCCTTACACAAAACTATGGTATAATGCGCCCATGAAGCTTTTCTCGGCACAACAGTTCCAGAGACTCGGCAAAAAAACGCTCGCCGTCTGCGCGGGCGTCGTCGCCGCGTGCTCGATGGCGCTTGGCTCGCTCGCGAGCACGCCGGACGAGCTGTTCTCCGGTGTTCCGTCGTCAGCGGTCATCGCCGCGCAGTCGTCAAACGAGACGGATTCGTCCGGCTCTGCGAAACGAACGGAATCGAAAAAAGAAAGCCGCTTACGTACTTGGCTTAGGGGCGTGTTCTTCTCGCAGCCGTCCGTTGTTCGCGGCATTGTCCTTTTGCCCTTCTGGGCGGTTGGAAAGGTGCTGTTGTCGTTGCTGTCCCTCTTGTTGACCGCGCTTAGCCCCTTTTTACAAGTGATATTCGATGTGCTGCTCAACGCGGCGTTGCTCTTCGGACTGTTTGCAATCCTATTGAAACTACTATTCCCGAATCTGCGTCTTCGGGATCTGTTCACGAAGCGAAACATCTTGCTGCTCGCGATTGGCTCCATTCTGCTTTCGGTTGCGGACACCGTGCTTCGCCAATACTGGGAGGACTACCGCCCGATCAGCATCGCGATCAAATTAGGCTTTGCGCTCGTGATTCTCTCCCTGCTCTGCTGGCGGATCTTCGGCAAACGAAGGAAAGCCGCCGCTGTTGCGGCATAAAAAAGGAGGCTTGCGCCTCCAAGTGAACTTGTATTCGAAACGGAGGCCTGTGCCTCCGTTTTTTGTTTACCGATTGTCCGGCAGCATCGCCAGCAGCGCATCCACCATCTCCGGCGGCGTCGCCCAGGAGGTGCAGAAGCGAATCGCGTCGCTCTCGTTGTCCACCGCGCACCAGTAAGCGTAGCCAAACGACTTGGCGAGCTCGCGCTGAATCGCCTTTGGCACGACCGGGAAAACCTGATTCGTCGGCGACTCCGCGAGCAGCCGGTAACCGCGCGCGCGGAAGCCCTCTGCGATTCTCTTTGCCTGCGTCACCGCATGCCGCCCGATCTCGAAGTAGAGCCCGTCCGTAAACAGCGTTTCGAACTGAATGCCCAAGAGCCGCCCCTTGCCGAGCATGCCGCCGCGCTGCTTGATGTAATACCGAAAGTCCTTCTGCAACGCTTTGTCGTTGAGCACGAGCGCCTCACCAAACAGCGCGCCGAGCTTCGTCCCGCCGATGGAGAACGCGCTCGTGTAGCGTGCAAGGTCGGGCAGCGTAATATCGGACCCCTCCGCCGCAAACGAGGTGCCAAGCCGCGCACCATCGATGTAGAGCGGCATGTCGTATTTTTGGCAGACGTTCCAGATGGCGATCAGCTCATTCTTACAGTAGATCGTGCCCAGTTCGGTCGGCTGCGAGAGGTAAACCATGCCCGGCTGGACAATGTGCTCGGCGTTCACGTCCGCATAGTGTCCGGCAACGCAGCGCTCCACTTGTTCGGCGGTGATTTTTCCGTCCGTGCTCGGCAGCGCGAGCACCTTATGCCCCGTCGCTTCAATCGAGCCCGTTTCGTGCTCGTTGATGTGCCCTGTCACGGCGGAGATCACGCCCTGATAGGGCTTGATGCAGGCGGAGATGACCGTCAAGTTCGTCTGCGTTCCGCCGACGAGAAAATGCACGGCGCTGTCCGCCCCGCCGAGCTGGGCGCGGATGAGTTCGCGCGCGCGTTCGCAGCGGGAGTCGAGCCCGTAGGAGTTGTCCTGTTCGCGGTTGGCTTTCACAATCGCTTCCAGAATGCGCTCGTGCGCGCATTCGTTGTAGTCGTTCATAAAGTTGTAGAGCATGGCGTCCTCCGGCAAAGTTTTCCGCGGTTCATTCGACCGCTCATTGGCGAGTATAGCACAAATTTCATGTTTTTGTGATTGAATCGGCACAATAATTTCTTGCCTGTTGTCATCTTAACAATCTTAAAGTTTCCGCCTTGTTCACGCGAATCTTACATGCACGTCACTCAAACTTACGATGTAGATTTGCAAACAACGTTTGCTTTCACTATAATCGAGCCATGAAGATTTACTCTGACAAATCTGTTTTTCTAACGCTTCGGGCATTGCTGGCAATGTTGCTCGTTGTATTCGCCCTTTCTGGTTGCGCCGCGAACGAATCCATTGTGGAGGATTCCCGTTCGGAGCAGTCGGCGCCCGCCGCTGCGACCTCGACGTTCGAGCCGCCTTCCAATGTTGCGACCCTGTTGCCTTTTTCCATTACAGATGGTTTGCCCGGCAAAGAGGGCTTTGCGATTCTGTATGCCAACGTTGGCAAGGCCGACGCGACGATCCTGCGCATTGGCGAAACAACCGTGCTCATCGACACCGGCTCCGCCGAATCCGCGCCGCAGTTGATTGCCGGGCTCAACGCGCTGGGGGTCACCTCCATCGACGCGGTGTTTGTAACCCATAGCCACGGCGACCATCTGGGCGGCCTGGACGCGCTCGCCGCGAACTATAACATCTCGGTCGTCTACTCCCCCTTCTACTCCGAGCCGGACAAGAACGGCGTGAGCAGAATCGTCAAGCGCGCGGAGAAGCTTGGATTACCGCATCAGGAGCTTCAGGCGGGCGAGAGCATCCCCGTTGCCGATGGCGTCTCGTTCGACGTGCTTGGCCCGCTCTCGCTCAACAAGGAGGACGACAACGACAATTCGCTCGTGTTGCGATTCTCCTATTACAACCAGACGTTCCTGTTTGCAGGGGACATGCAGTTTGCCGAAGAGCAGGAATTGATCGATTCCGGCGTAACGTTAAAAGCGGACGTGCTCAAGATTGCCAACCATGGCAATCCCGACGCAACGGGCGACGATTTTGCCGCTCTCGTCTCCCCCTCGTACGCCGTGATCTCGACCGATACGCAGGAGGACACGGACAGCGCAAACGCCCGCGTGACCACCGCGCTTGCCGGCTCCATGATCTTCCTGACGCAGGATTTCCCAATTGGCCTGCTGGTGACGTTCGATAGCCCGGATACCATGCTGTTGTCCAATCCCGCGCGAAAGGACAGTGCGCTCGACGTCTCGATCCAGAGCATCGATGTCGAAGCGCAAACGGCCACGCTACAGAACAATGGCTCCTCCGACGCGGATCTCTCCGGCTGCATCCTCTTCTCCGTTCGTTCGGACGCACTGCTGCGCTTTCCGGAAGGAACGCTCCTGCCCGCAGGACAAACGCTAGTCATCGGCGCAGGTGGCGAGGTTGCGTTTCCAAACGAGGACAAGCCGCTGAACAAAAAGAAAGCGAATACCGTAACGCTGTACGATTCGCTCGGCACCCGACTATCGCAGTATGAACAGTAAATAACGCATGCACGAAAAAACGGCAGGTCGTCCCTGCCATTTTGTGTTGCTCGGTATGCGTTTCGCGTTACTCTTTCGATTCCGTCCCGTCTGGTGTTGATTCGCTCTTACGCCTGCCCACGTAGAATCCCGCGTGGAGCGCCTTGGTCGGGCAGCTTCTCACGCAGTCCCCACAGCGGATGCACTCCATGTCGTTTGGCGTTTTGGACGCGTCTACGCCCATGTTGCAGACGCGCTTGCAGTTGCCGCAGTGCGTACAGGCGCTCTCGTCGAGCTGAAGTCGATAGAACGAAGCCTTGTTGAAGAGCGCATAGGCCGCGCCAAGCGGGCAGAGGTACTTGCAGAACGGGCGGTAGAGAAACACCGATAACGCGAGAATCAGCACCAGAATAGCCGTCTTCCAGCTAAACATGAACCCGATCACCGCGCGAAGTGTTGGATTGACGAGCACGAGTGGAATCCCCGCAAACAGCGTGCCGGAGGGGCAAACCCACTTGCAGAACCACGGTGCGCCTACCCCGGCCGCGTTTCGCACCAGCGACGGGAGCAGAATCACCAGCACCACGAGCACAACGTACTTGAGATACCGCAGCGGACGGTCGAGCCGAAACGTGCCGATCTTTTTGGACTTGATCTTGTAGAGCAGATCCTGCACCAGTCCGAACGGACATAGAAACCCGCAGACAAACCGCCCGAACAACGCGCCAAATGCGAGCAGAAAGCCGACCACATAGGTCGGAAACCGCAAATCGCGCGCGGCCAGCTCTGCCTGAAGCGAACCGATCGGGCAGGCGCCGAGCGCGCCCGGGCAGGAATAGCAGTTCAGGCCGGGCACGCAGACCGCCTTGGAATCCCCCTGCCAGATGCGTCCCTTCACAAAGCCCACGAGGTAGCCGTTGGAAACGACCGTCCATGCACCCTGAATCACGTGTCGAAAGCTGTTTCGCTGTCTTTTCTTAGCCAATGCCGATACACTCCAGGCAAAGATTTGCCGCGCGGGACAGCACAACCGCTACCTCGCCGCGAAAAACGCCGAGCGTGATCAAGACCACGCCCAGCGCCAATAAGATATAGGGAAGCGCGCTGCGTTTCGCGCTCATTTAGGAAACCTGCTCCAGCTTCTCGTCGATCGTGCTCGCCCAGTCGTCGTAGCTCATTGCACCGACGATGGTATCGCCAACCTGTTTACCGGTGGAGTCGAAGAACATCGTGGTCGGAATTGCGTAAATGCCCGCCGCCTGATCGCCAAAGAATGCTTCCGGCAGCACGACCGGGTAGGTCATGTTCTCGGACTCCATGTAGGTCTGCGCGCCCTTGATGTCGTCGTCCCCCGTCAGCACGCCGACGATGGTAAATCCCTTGTCCGCGTACGCGTTGTTGATCTTGACAAGGTCGGGAATCTCGCCGACGCACGGCCCGCACCAGGTTGCCCAGTAGTTGACCATTACGAGCTTGTGATCGGAAAAGACTGTTTCATCCAGCGTGCCGCCGTTGAGGGTGTCAATGGAGAACGAAAGCGAGCCGTCACCCTGCGGCGTCGCCGTCGCGTCCGCCGTTGGTTCCGCCGCGTCGCTCGGGCTGGCCGCCTGCGGTGCTGCGGATGCGTCGGCTTCCGTCGCGTTCCCGGATGTAGCCGGAGCGACGGTACACGCGCTTAAGAGTAAGGTCGTCGCCATCAGAACGGCGAGTATCCAGGTAAATTTCTTCATAAAGGGGTCTTCCTTTCCGATTCTGCTTCTGTCTTCTATTCTGTTTCGCGCAATCGCGAAGATACGGTTTAAACGCGAACAAGTGGTTTGCTTTGAAAACGTCTACTACAGAATATGGAATTCATGGTACAGGTGAAGCGGTCCACTTACCGTGATTATATCACAAGCCGCCCTGCATGGTCGATTCACAACTTCGGCTTACATTTCGCTTTGTGGCGCATTGCGCCCGCACCTGTATTGCGCTATAATTGGCTCAACGCCTGTATTTTTGAATTGCAATTCATTTCTTGTATTTTCTATCCATTTTTATCGCAAATTCGAGTTTCACTTTACTTCGCGTTTCGAAAAAAGAATATGTTTTCGGAGGACTTTGTTGCATGCAAACCGATATCAGCAAGAAAAACTGGCTTTTGATCTGGGTGCTTGGCCTCGCGGGGCAGCTCTGTTGGAATGTGGAGAACGCGTGGTTCAGCACCTTTGTCTATAACAAGATCGCGCCCGACCCCTCGATCATCAGCTGGATGGTCGGCTTAAGCGCCGTGGTCACGACGTTCTGCACGTTCTTCATTGGCACCTGGAGCGACCGAATCGGCCGCCGCAAGCCGTTTGTAAGCAT
Source organism: Christensenella sp. (assembly GCA_034927595.1). Lineage (GTDB taxonomy): Bacteria > Bacillota > Clostridia > Christensenellales > CAG-138 > UBA7703. The sequence continues at coordinate 20,108 of JAYFPQ010000006.1, read as the reverse complement.
CGGCTACATCTTCTGGGGCCTGTTTACCATCGTGTTCGGACTTGGCGAATTCATCCCGAAATCGCCTCTCATGCTCGCAGCGACTTTCGTCGTGCTCTCCGACGCGGTTATGAGCTTCTTCGGTTCGTTTGGCTACGACGCGGGCTTCTCCATCTGGACGACGGATATTTCCAACGAACATAACCGTGGCCGCCTCGGCGGAGCGCTCGCGGTCATGCCGGTCATCGCAACAATCTTCGGCACGGTTGTGTCCAGCATCATCATCGACAAGCTCGACTACTTCCCATTCTTCGTCATGATGGGCGCGCTGGTCATCGTTATTGGCATCGTCTCACTGTTCTTCATGAAGGACGCGCCGGATCTGCGCCCCCGCCGCGACGAACCCACCTACCTCAAGCAGGTGCTCAAGGTGTTCAACTGGAAAACGGTGCGCGACAACCGCGAGCTTTTCTGGGTGTTCGTCGTGATGCTGGTCTACTTCATCGGCTTCAACGTTTACTTCTCCTACATCACGATCTATTTTGTCAACTATTTGGGGTATAACTACACGATTTCCGGCGCCCTGCAGGGCGGAGCGCTCGTTGTCGCCTCATTTATGACGATTCCGACCGCAAAACTGATTGAAAAGGGATACCTTGCCCGCGTGATTCTGATTTCGCTCGTGGCAAACACGGTGGGGCTGCTCTGCATCGCCTTTGCGAGCGGCTCGATCGTTCTACTCAGCATCGGCATGTTCTTTGCGGGCTGCGGCTACATCCTTTCCCTGCAAACGCTGACCGCCTGGATGAAGAACCTCTATCCGGAGGATCAGCGCGGACAGTTTGAGGGAATCAAGCAGGTGTTCTACGTGGCGCTGCCAATGGTCTTTGGTCCCATGATCGCAGCTCCCGTCATCAACGCATGGGGCACGGAAATGGTGATCAACAACGTCGCCGGCATGGTGCCCGGCCCGTCGCTGTTCCTCGTTTCGGCGGCGATCACCGCGCTGGCCATTCTGCCGCTCGTGATGGCGAGCCGTCAGCACAAAGCGCGCGTTGCCCTCAAGCAGTTGCCAAAAGACGCTTAATTACTTCCTAAAGAGAGCCGTTATGACAGACTATATCTTCTCTCCCGGCGAGCAGATGCTCGATTCCAAGGGGTTCCCGGTAGCGGGTTACACGCTTTCCGGCAACGCGGTCTATGAGCGCGCGCGGGTACGCGGCGCGCTGCTGCGACTCAAGGAATGGGACTTTTACCAGATTGCGGATGATCGTTACTGCCTTCAGCTCGTGATTGGGCATGTTTCCTACGCGGGCAACTGCAACATTGCGTTCTTTGACCATCGCGAAGGCAGGCGAATCTTTGAGCGCGGCTGCATGACAGCTTTGCCGCTTCGCAGCATGCATTTGCCCGAAAGCGCACATGCGGACTCGGTTTTGACGTTCGCGCAAAAGGATTTGCGCCTCACGTTTGAAACGAGGAACGATCAAAATAAGCTCACCGCCCTCTGTAAGGAGTTTTCTGCCGAGGTTGAGCTGCGTCCCGCCGTGGACAAGAGCGTTCTGGTGTGCACCCCGTTTGATCAGCCGCGGGAGTTTTACATCAACGAAAAGATCAATCTGCTGCACGCAAGCGTCAAGGTGGAGCATCTCGGCAGGCCATATCGGTTTGATCCGGAGCACACCTATTCGCTGCTGGACTGGGGACGCGGCGTCTGGCCCGTTTCGCACGAATGGTACTGGAGCAGCGTAAGCGCTGAGCTCGCCGGGCGACCGTTTGGATTTAACCTTGGCTGCGGCTTTGGCGACGATGGCAAGCGCCGCGGCACGGAGAACGTGGTCTACTGGGGCGATGCGGCGCTCAAACTCTCGGACATGCATATTGCGCATGGCAGCGACCCCATGCAGCCGTGGACGCTTGACTCCGGCGACGGGCGCTTCTATGCGACTCTGACCCCCCGCTATGACCGGGACACCATTACAAAACTGCTGTTCGTCAGCAACCGCTGTCACCAGATGTTCGGTACGTTTGAAGGCTATTTTCGCGCAGACGGCGGAACGTCGATTCCGTTTTCCGGCGTAACGGGGTTTGCCGAACACGCGGTGAACCACTGGTAAACCATCGTTTGGACGCATCCTTTTTCACTCTAGTCGATCCTGATTCGGAGAGGGGCGAAATCCCCGCTCCGAATGTTTTTTGTTTGGATCGTATATTTATTCTCTTTTCTTTCGGCTTATGCAAAATAGTCCTCTTTATACATCCGTTTGAACAGACCCGTACATATTTGTTCATTCGTACCGGAGAATACGTCAAAAACGTTTGAAAAACCGGTTAGAAATGTCAATCAAAATCAAACGATTTGTGAAAAGCGGTGCGTCGCGTCGGAAACCATGCTATCCTGAGGGCACGTTCTTGGTTCGACAGCGCCACTTTACGGGCTATGTGTGAAATATCCGTAACATATTCCTCGGCGCTGTTTACATATATATACTGCTCATGTATAATTTCCCCGACAGAATGTCTTTCATGCAAGAAAGGATGTGTACCGAATGAAACGCACAATCGCACTGGTCTTGAGCCTGATTTTCATGCTCGTACTCGTGCCAACGACCGCTTTGGCGGATAACGACGTAGGAGCGTACCTGGACGTCAAGTTGTCTACGGTTACGCCCCCGAAAACACTTTTTCAGTATGGCACCGATCCGTTTGACTGGACGAGCGCCTCGTTGGTTGTAAAGCTCTACGACAATACGCCCACAAATGCCGGTGGAACCCTGCTGCCGACCATGGGCACCGCCATTGCGGCGGGAACTTACGTTCTCTATATGAACGGCGCAATCTACAACCCTGCGACGCCGTATGCGTTCCAGATTGGCGATCTTGGAAAAAAGACGGTGAAAATCGTTTATTCCTATATCCCGACCGGACACACGAACGCCATTACACTTGAGAAGGATCTGACGATTTCCGTTCAGAAGAGCATTCTGAACACGATCACCCCGTCCGACCTGATCAAAACCGACTACTACGTTGGTGAAACGCTGAGCCTGACCGGCTTGACCGTCAAAGCCGCTTACACCAATGTTGCGGACCCGGTTACGCTGGCGAGCGATGCTTACACCGTATTCTCCGCAACCGATGAGACCGGTGCGAACCGTGTCGAGGTTGGCGATCCGCTGACGGCGGCGCTCATCCCTGCGGCCAAACTTGTTGTTTCGAAGACGGAAAAGTACGACGGTTCCGATACGGAGGTCACCAAGACCGGTTCGCTTGCGCTTACCGTTCATGCGGCGGCTTCCAGTCTGGAGCTGAAGGAAGGCGGGGTCGCCATTTCGACCAAGGATATGGTCGTTGGTTCCGCCGCCACAACGATTAGCGCAACCGTTGACGCCGGGTCCACTTCTGCCTGCCTTGTTGCAAGCGTGGATAAACCTGCCGTCGCCGCCATCGACACCTCGACATTGACGGGTTCCGGCACGCTGACCATCACGCCGCTCTCCGTTGGCCAGGCGGTTGTTACGGTTCGTACCCGCGGCAGCAACATCAGCAAGACCATCGTGGTCAATGTAACAAAGCCGAATGTGCCGGTTGCCAGTGTTTCGCTTGATAGAACGTCGCTGATGCTGCCCGTTAACGGCACCTATTCGCTGACCGCCACGGTCGGCCCGGACGACGCAACAAACAAAACGATCAACTGGGCAAGCTCCAGTCCGAGCGACGTTTCGGTCGATTCCACCGGTACGGTCAAAGTTCTGCGTGACTTCCCTTCCACAAAGCCGGTCACCATCACGGCCACTACCGTTTCGCTTCCGGCGATTACGCAGACCTGTTCGGTTACGGTCAACACGGTTGCCGTCGACGGCATTTCGCTGAGCGACACGAGCATTACGCTCTACAAGGGCAGTTATAAGACCATCGCTGCGGTTGTCACGCCCTCCGGCGCGGCAGATCCCGCCGTCACCTGGTCGAGCAGCGACACCAACATTGCAACGGTCGACTCCACCGGCAAGATCACCGCAAAGGGACTGCTCACCGGTAAGGACTACGGCGATTGCGTCATCACGGCGCAGACCTCGAACTCCACCGTGATGGCCACCGTTAACGTGCATGTTCTCTCCGCTGTGCTCGTCACGAGCCTGACGCTGAACAAGTCCGATCTCGCGCTCAACGTTGGGGACGAAGAAACCCTCACCGTAACGGGCACGCCTTCGAACGCGACGAACAAGACCCTGCTCTGGACGAGCAGCAATAAGGACGTTGCCACCGTCACCGCCAGCGGCAAAATCACCGCAGCGGGCAAAGGCACCGCCGTCATCAAGGCGGAAGCCACCGACGGCAGCGGAAAATACGTTTCCTGCGTCGTTACGGTCAATAACATTCAGGTTCTGAATGTTTCGCTGGATAAGTCCTCCTTCGACCTGAGCGAAGGCGACACCGCCGCCATCAAGGCGACGATCTACCCGACCAACGCAACCAACCAGACCCTCAAATGGACGAGTTCGAACTCCTCCGTTGCAACCGTGGACAGCAAGGGCAACATCACGGCGGGCGCAACCAAGGGATATGCGATCATCACCGCGGCAGCGACCGACGGCAGCGGCAAGTCCGCCGAGTGCGTCGTACTTTCCAAGCCGAAGATCGCGATCACCGGACTCACCATCAACTATGGCGCGGCGCTCGACATTCTGCAAGGCGACGCAACCTATCTGAAGGCGACGATTTTGCCCTCCAACGCGACCACGCAGACCGTCACCTGGAGCACCACCGACTCCAACATCGCCTCCATTGATGCAAACGGCCTGCTCCGCGGCGTCAAGCTCGGCGAAGCCACCATCACCGCAAAGGGCGATACGAAGACCGTTACCATCAAGGTCACCGTCACGAACACCGAGTATAACTACGGTGTAGCGGCAAACTTTGGCCGCCGTGTCAACGTTCGCTCCAGCGCGAGCGGGCTGAGCAAGCTGGTCGGTTATGCCTACCTCGGTGATACGTTCAAGATCCTCGGTAAGACTGGCAACTGGTATTACATCCAGTACAACAACACGACCAAGGGTTATATCTGGGCGAACTACCTCAACGCGACGAAGACCTCCGCTGGGTACACCCCCGCGAGTACAACGTCCACAAGCCCCGGTTCCCCGACACCCGCGCCCGGCACCACCACAACGCCGACCAAGCTGACCATTGCGAACTGCGTCTACGCGGTCAACGTCCGCACCAGCGCAAGCACGTCCAGCAAGCGTCTCGGCAAAGCGAGCCTCGGTTCGACCTACACCTACCTCGGTGCGGAAGGCGACTGGTACAAGATCCAGTACAACACGACCACGATTGGTTATGTTTACAAGACCTTCGCATCCTTAAGCTAGTTCCTTACACATCCTGTCATACAGCACGAGCCGCCCGTCAAACGGGCGGCTCGTCTGAATTTTGGTGCGTGTTCTGAACAGAGTAAAATGCAACGTTCGCGTGTCGGATTCGTAGATTTCCCGCGTGGAGACTGTTCTCTGCGTGTTGGGTTTGCTATACTGCTCTGTATGAATCATCCGTTGAATGACAGCAGAACCGCATCAACTATTTTATCCTTAAAGCCAAAACGACACCGCGTATTTTGGAACGTTCTTGCCACCCTCGCGGTTCTTTATCTATTGATGAACATAGGAGGAAAATGCCGCGTCGTGATCCGTGAATACGAACTCTCCGACCCGCGCATCACGCGCGAAACGCGTATCTGCGTGCTGAGCGATCTGCACAACGCCCGGTATGGCGCGAATCAGTCGCAGCTTCTGGCGGCTGTTGCGAGAGCGAAGCCGGACGTGGTTCTGCTGCTGGGCGATCTTTTCGACCAACATGGTTCAAATGCCAACACCGCCGCTCTGCTGGGCGGGCTCTCCAGCCGCTACACCTGTTATTTCGTGATGGGGAACCATGAATATAAAACCAAGCAGATTCAGCCGGTTATCGCCCAGATTCGCGCGACCGGCATCCCGATTCTTTCGGGTAAATCCGTTCTGTTGGATTCCAACGTTCGCATCTTTGGCGTTGACGACGGCATGGCAGGCAAGCTCAAGCAGTTACGCCAGATTCAGCAGGCAGGCAGCGAGCGCAACGATTCGGAGTATTCGATTCTCGCCATCCACGTTCCAAATGGCGTGCAATCCTATCTCCCGTATAAATTCGACCTCATGCTCTCCGGCCATACACACGGCGGCCAGATCATCCTCCCCGGCCTGCTCAACGGGCTGTACGCGCCGGGTCAGGGCTTCTTTCCCAAGTATGCCGGCGGGCGGTACGATCTGGACAACACGACGCTGATCATCAGCCGTGGACTCGCGCGAAAGCCGCTCTGGCTCCCCCGCGTGTTTAATCCGCCGTAGCTGGTGCTCCTTGACCTCAAGCCGCTCTAACACAAAAAGGCGCGCCGAACGGCGCGCCTCGTTTGTTTCGTTTCTTACTCGTAGTATTTGACGACTTCATCAATCGGCTTACGCTTTTTCTCGCGCAGCGCGTCCGTCTTGGCGTAGCCGACGGCGAGCACCATCCGCACGCGCTCGTTGCCCGCGAGGCCAAAGAGCTCCCGAATCTTCGGCTCGTTGTGCCAGCCGATGATGCAGGTGGAAAGCCCCTGCTCCGTCGCCGCGTAGCAAAACTGAGACGCGGAAAACGCAACGTCGATTGGCGCGAAATCCTGATCCTTCAGCCGCTGCGAGGCGGAAACCTTGAGCAATGTCGGCTCCTGCACGACCACCGCGAACGCCGGGCACTCGTTCAGGAATTTATTCATGCCCATGCCCTGCATGAGCGGGCGAAGCTTCGCCGCGAGCTCTGGATTCGTCACGATGAGGTATTTCCAGGGCTGCCCATTACAGGCGGAGGGCGCGAGCCAGGCGGCCTCGGCGCAGCGCCGCAGCTTCTCCGGCTCAACCGGACGGTTCGGATCGAAATTTCGGCAGCTCTCGCGCCGTTTGACCAGTTCAAAATAGTCGCTCATATGCGGTTCTCCTTTGCTTGTTCCTTCTTCTATTTCGAGTCTTCGAGCGCAGATACGCGCTCCTGTTCTTGCTTGATCTTTTGTCTTGTATCTTCCAGCATCAACGCGCGCAGTTTCTTTAAATAGGGAAACTCCTCCGCGTTCTCCACGGCGTAGGTCTGCTGCAGGTCGTATTCCAGCGGAATCCAGGTGGAGATGTCGCTCTCGTTGTGCTGAATCACCGCTTCCATCTTATCCAGCGCCTTATACAGCCGTGCCTCCTGCGTAATCAGCGCGTCCATCTCGGCAAACAGCGCGGTCAGCTCGCCCCTCTGCGGCTCCGGCAATTCACGTATCAGCGCTGCGACCGCGTCCTCCTCTGTCCGTTCGTGATCCTTCGTCTTTTGAAACGACGGAATGTCGCCGGTCACCGCCTCGCCGAAATCGTGAATCAGGCACATCCGAATCAGCTTGTCGCCGTCGATTTCCGGAAACTCCGGCAGCAACAGCAGCGCAAGTACGGAGAGCCGCCAGGCATGCGCGGCGACGCTCTCGGTCACCCCGCCCGCTGTTACGCTGTGCCGTCCGTTCGTCTTGAGCCGTTCCAACTTGTTTAAGAAGTTCAGCAGTTCTCGATGTTGCATCTTGTATCCCCTGTATTGCGTGGTTTGCTCCATTGCATCGATCTTACCACAAACGGCTTTTCTTGAACATCACGCAATCTCAAATCATCCGAAAAAAGGTCTTGACTCTGACGTTACGTCATGGTTTATGATTGCATCAGGAGGTGAGCGAACGTATGCGACTGTCCATTGGAGCACTGAGCCGGATGTCCGGCGTTTCTATCCGCGCGCTGCATCATTACGACCAGATCGGTCTGCTGCAACCCAGCGAGATTGCAGATTCCGGTTACCGATACTACGACGATGCGGCGGTGGAGCGGCTCTGGCAGATTCTGTTCTATCGTGAACTGGATGTGCCTCTTCGGGACATCGCGGAGATTCTCTCCTCGCCGGACTTCGACCGCGAGCGCGCGTTGCTTGAGCACAGGGCCCTGCTGGAGCGCAAGCGTGAACGGCTCGACCGGCTGATTTCGCTCGTTTCCAATGCACTGAAAGGAGAAACCACCATGGAGTTCAAACCGTTCGATACCAGCGAAATCGACGCGCTGCGCGAGCAGTACGCCGAGGAAGCGAAAGCGCGCTGGGGCAATACGGAGGCATACCGCGAGAGCGCCTGGCGCACCGCGAAATACTCAAGCGAGGACTTTGCCCGCATTCAGGAGCAGTCCAACGCGTTGTTTCGCGAGTTCGCCGCGCTGGTCGGCAACAATCCGGCAGATGAAAGGGTGCAGTCTCTGGTGCAGCGCTGGCAGGCGCTCATCAGCGAGAGCTACTACACCTGCACGCCGGAGATCCTCGAATGCCTCGGGCAGATGTACGTCGTCGACGAGCGCTTTACGAAGAACCTCGACCAGTTCGGGGCAGGCACCGCTAAGCTGATGTCCGACGCGATCGCCGTCTACTGCGCGGCAAAAAAATAGCGCAACCCAACGAAAAAACGGCGCGGAACCATCCGCGCCGTTTTTTGTTTGAATCCGTGATTATACGTTATCCCGGTGCATCTTACGGCGAAACGCCAGCACCGCGAACGCGAGCACCACGAGCGCATACCCCAGCACCCACCAAAGGTGCGGCAGAATCGCGCCGTAGTCCCCCGACATCGCCGCGCGCCCCGCTTCTACCGCGCGCGCAAACGGCAGCGCATAGGAGATTGCTTTGAACGCACCACCAACGAGGTTGAGGTCAAACCACGTGCCGCTGAGCCAGGCGGAAACGTTGGTCAGCAACGCGCCGCAGATGCCGCCCACCTGCTTGTCGGTAAACACACTGCCACAGAGCAGCCCGAGGCCGATAAACAGCAGCGCGGCAGGCAGCGCAACCACGATTGCCAGCAGGACATTCGGCGTAAACTGGAGTCCCAGCAGCATCGCGGTGCCGTAGCAAAGCGCTACCTGCAGCAGCGCCATCGGCAGCAGCGGCAGCGTGTAGCCGAGAATATAGTCCGACGCGTGCATGGGCGACGCAAACAGGCGCATGAGGAACGACGTCGTCCGGTCCTTGCTGATCAGCGTCGCCGAAAACAGTGAGACGAACGACAGCCCAAACACCGCGATGCCCGGCGTCAGTTGGTCGAGTTCAAACAGACTCACGGGAATGTTGCGTTGAATCGCGGTCAGCAGCAGCAACAGCACCACTGGAAACCCAAGCCCAAACGCGAGCGTGAGCGGGTCGCGGAGAATCTCCTTCGTGTTTCGAACTGCAAATGCGTTTCTTGCGTTCATGCAATCGCCCCCTGTTCCACGGCCGTTTCCGTTGCCAGCGCGATAAATGCGTCCTCAAACGTCTTTGCGCCCGTCTGCCGAACGAGTTCTTCCACGGTTCCAACGGCAACCAGATTCCCCTTTGCCATCACGCCAACGCGGTCGGACAGCGCCTCAACCTCTTCGAGGTAGTGCGTGGTCAGAATGATGGTCACGTTTCCCTTGAGCTTTCGAACCACCGTCCAGAGCTCACGGCGGGCAATCACGTCCAACCCCAGCGTCGGTTCGTCGAGAAACAGAATCTTCGGCTCGCTGATGAGCGCCATGCCGATGCTCAGCCTGCGCTGCATGCCGCCGGAGAGTGTCTTTGCCTTCGCCTTGGCGGTTTCGGTCAGCCCGAGTGTCTCCATCATCTTCGTCGCTTTCTCGCGCGCCTCGGCGGCGCCTGCGCCGTAGACCCGCGCCATCAGCGCGAGGTTCTCGGCGACGTTCAAATTCGGCGCTACGGCCGTCTCCTGCGGCGAAATGCCGTTGTGTTCCTTCGCCCGCTGCGGGTCTTTGAGAATGCTGTCGCCGAGCAGCAGCGCGTCCCCGCTGGTCGGCTGGGTCAGTCCCGCGAGCATCTTGATCGTCGTCGTTTTGCCCGCGCCGTTTACGCCGAGCAGCGCAAAGAGCTCGCCCGGCGCGACCGATAGGTCGAGCGCGTTGACGGCGGTTTTTGCGCCGTATTGTTTCGTGAGTTGAATGGCTTCAATCGCGTTTGCCATAGTTTTTCCTTTCCCGTCTCTTAATCCTCGTCGGCTTGCGTCAGCGCGAGATTTTTTAACTCCTCAATCTCCTTTTCGCTCGAAAGCGGCGGGTTTCCTTCCAACGTCTGCGGAGCGTGCTTCTGCTGAAAAACCGCGTCCGAAATCATTTTTAAGAACGTATCGTTCTTCATCAGCGCGATGCCGGTTGCCTCGTCGCCTAATACGACAAGACTATCCCCCGGCTGAATCCCGAAAATGCTCCGCGCGCTTTTGGGAATGACAATCTGCCCCTTTTCGCCAACGCGTACCGTTCCAAATAAGTGTTTTCCTTCTGGTCCATCCATTGTATTCGCCCTTCGTATAACAAGTATAACTTTTCCTACTTTTCGTACCGTGTTTGTTATACGCCTTTTTTTCTCGCCTGTCAAGGCCAAAAACAGAAAAAACGCTTCGACGTGACTCGAAGCGCTTATGATCGAGGGTCAAACTCAGGCGAACACGCCAAGGTGCTCCAGCAGAATGCGCAGGCCAATCAGCACCAGCACAATTCCGCCCGCCAGCGTCGCCTTGTCCTTGTACTTCGCGCCGAACTTCTGCCCCATCCAGACCCCGCCAATCGAAAGCAGGCAGGTCGTGACCCCAATGCAGGCCACGGACGGCAGAATCTGCACCTTGAGAAACGCAAACGAAATGCCGACCGCGAGCGCGTCGATGCTGGTTGCAAACGACAGCCCGATGAGCTCCTTGATGTCGAGCTTATCCTCGCAGCCGCAGTCCTCCTCTTCGCCGCCCTTGAGCGAGTCGAAGATCATCTTTCCGCCAATCAGCGCCAGCAGCGCGAAGACGATCCAGTGGTCGATGTTCGTAATCAACCGTTCAAACTGTGTGCCAAGCAGCCACCCGATCAGCGGCATCAGCGCCTGGAATCCGCCAAAGAACAGGCCTATGATCAGTGCGTGTTTTTTGTTCAGTGTCCGCATGCTCAACCCCTTACAGGTCGAGACCGCAAACGCGTCCATGGAGAGTGCTACCGCCGTTAGAAGAAGTTCAACAAATGTCATGTTCCGTTCATATCCTTATAAGAATCCAGATTTATGATTCTGCTGGTTCAGCGCATTCGGGGCCAGTCCATCGATTGGGAGACGATCTCGGCCGCGCGTTCCATCTCGGCCGCGTCCCGTTTGGAGAAACGCGCAGGCAGCGGACTGTCGATGTCCAGAAGGCCGACAATCGCGCCGTCTTCCCTGCGCAGCAGTACGACGAGCTCGCTGTTGGAAGCGCTGTCGCAGGCAATGTGCCCGGGAAAGGAGTGCACGTCGTCCACGCGCTGGGTTTTCGCCTCGGCAACCGCCGTTCCGCAAACGCCCTTGCCAACTTGGATTCGCGTGCAGGCGGGCTTGCCCTGAAACGGACCGAGATACAGCTCTTCCCCGCGCAGCAGGTAGAACCCAACCCAGTTTACGTCGTTCAGCAGCGCGTAGAGAAACGCGCTCGCGTTTGCAAGCGTGGTCACCGGTTCGTCAGATTTGTCCAGCAAATCGTTGAGTTGCTCTACGGATTCGTAGGATTCCGCGTGCACGTTTCGTCCTCCTCCTGCGGCGTTTCAAAAAGACCCACGCGCTCTATTATAATCGCGGCGTCTTCGCTTTACAAGTTTTCGTCACCATGATAGAGTATTTTCAGAAACGAGGTTGCCTATGAAGCTCGAAAAACGCAAACAATTCATCGTGAATTTTCTCTACTTCGCCATCATTCTCGGCGTTGTGATTCTGCTAACGCGCTATGCGCTCGGCGTACTGATGCCGTTTATCGTTGCGCTTCTGGTCTCGCTGCTGCTCAAACCCGCCGTTGCTTTCTTCAACGAGAAACTCAAGCTTCCGCGCAGCATTGCGGGCATTGTGCTCGTCGTGCTCTTCTATGCGTTGGTTGGTTTTCTGCTATCGGTTATCGGCATTCAGCTCTTTGCGGCAGCAAAATCGTTTTTCCTGCTGCTGCCATCGCTGTATGCTAATACAATCGCGCCCTGGTTTCAAAACCTGTTTGTCTCGCTACAGACGTTCGTGGAAAAGCTCGACCCGGACACCGCTGCGACCTATAACGCCATCGTTTCAAACGTTAGCAACTCGCTTGGCGGAACGGTGGTCAACATCTCCAAAAGCGTAGTCAGCTGGGTCACGAACCTGACGCTGAAAACGCCCGGTCTCCTGCTCAAACTCCTGATTACGGTCATCGCAACGATCTTTTTAACCGCCGATTTTCCGCGAATCAAGGCGTTCGTGATGCGCCAACTCCCCGTTCGAATCTGCGACCTGCTGCACAATGCACGCGTCCAGCTTGGGCGGACTCTCTGGAGCTACACCCGCTCCTATGCGATGATCCTCGCCATCACGTTTGTCGAAATCGGGCTGGGGCTCTCCATCATCGGCGTGAACAACGCTTTTGGCATTGCGATTCTCATCGCGCTGTTTGATATTCTCCCCGTCGTCGGCAGCGGTATTGTGTTGCTGCCATGGACGATCTTTACGCTGTTTTCCGGCAATCTTCCGACCGGAATCGGACTTGCAGTGCTCTATGTCGTCGTGATCGTCGTCCGCCAGATCATGGAACCGAAGATTGTTGGCGACCGCGTCGGCCTGCATCCGCTTGTTACGCTGCTGAGCATGGTACTCGGCACCTATCTCTTTGGTGGAATCGGGCTATTAGGCCTGCCAATCACCGTTGCGCTGCTGCACGCGCTCAACAAGCAGGGCGCGATTCATCTGTATAAGCTCAGCGACGATCCGGAACCGGAAGCCACAACAGATGTGCCTGCTGCTGCCGCCGAGCAGCCTGAAGAGCAAAATTCGGAACAGAAATCCGAACAAAAAGCCAAGCAGAAGTCAAAACAGAAAGCCAAAAAACAATAGTTCCGAACATCGGTTTCCAGAAAGAAGGCGTTCCTTTTGACCAAAATATTGGCACACCGCGGGTTCTCCTCCCGCTACCCCGAAAACTCGATGCTCGCGTTTGAGCGGGCGCTCGCCATCGGCGCGGACGGCGCGGAGTTTGACGTGCAGATTTCGAAGGACGGCGTTCCGGTCGTGTTTCACGACGAGAACCTGGTTCGCATCACGGGTACGGACGCGCTCGTCAAGGATCTGACGCTGGCGGAATTGCAGCGCTTCGACATCTCCTATCGCTTCCAAGGCGAGTGCCCCGTCCAGCGAATTCCTACGCTGGAGGAGTATTTTTCACTCGTACGTGACTACAGCTTTTTGAGCAACATCGAACTCAAAACCGCCATCTTCGAGTACGATGGAATCGAGCAGATGGTGGTCGACCTCGTTCGTCAATATAGCCTGAGCGACCGCGTGATCCTTTCGTCGTTCAACCATTACACGCTTCTTCGCTGCAAGGCGATTGCGCCGGAGCTCCCCTGCGGCCTGCTCTACGAGTGCCGCATCGCCGAGCCGCAGGACTACGCGCGAAAACTCGGCATGGAGTTTCTGCACCCGGATTATCGGTTTTTAAACGATACGGAGCTCGAGAAGTATGAGCTTGCAGGCGTCAAGACGAACCCTTGGACGGTGGACAACGAGGCGGACATCCGCTACCTGCTCGGCCAGCCAAACATCTTTTCGATCATCAGCAACAAGCCCGATCTCGCGCTCGCGTTGCGAGGCAAGAAATAACAACTGCGTAAAAAAACAACCGGCGGATGCAACTCCGTCGGTTGTTTTGTTTATACCGTCCGTTCCGGTGGCGCGAATCGCTGAATCACCATCTCCGCGGCCTTCATGCCGTCGATTGCGGCGGAGACAATGCCGCCCGCGTACCCAGCCCCTTCGCCAACGGGATACAGCCCCGCGCAGGAAACGCTCTCCATGTCCTCGCCGCGCAAAATTCGCAGCGGCGCGCTCGTTCGCGTCTCCACGCCCGTGAGCACCGCGTCTTCCCGGTCAAAGCCCTTGAGCTGGCGGCCGAACGCGGCGATTCCGTCCCGAACGCCCGCCGCGACAAACGGCGGAAGCACCTGCCAAAGATCGGTCGGCGTCACGCCGGGGCGATAGGAAGGCAAAACTCCGCCGAATCCGCGCGGTGCTTCCCTTCGCAGAAACGCGCCAACGTTGCTCGCCGGGGCAAACGCGTTGCCTCCGCCCGCGCGAAATGCCGCGCGCTCCATCTCCCGCTGAAACCGAACGCCGCCGAGCGGTTCGGCTGGAAAGTCGTCCGTTCGAACCTGAACGACGATGGCCGCGTTTGCGTTTGTTGCGCTGCGCGCGAAATTACTCATGCCGTTGACCACGACCTCGTCCGCACGCGACGCGCTGGCAATTACGCTTCCGCCGGGGCACATACAAAACGTATACACGCCGCGCTCTCCGCTCTGGCCGGTCAGGCGATATTCCGCCGCGCCCAGCCGCGGGTGCCCCGCCATTGCGCCGAACTGCGCCTCGTTGATCATGCTCTGCGGGTGCTCAATTCGAACACCCACGGCAAACGGCTTTGGCGCGAGCGCGATGCCGGAGTCCAGCAGCATTTCGTAGGTGTCCCGCGCGCCTTGCCCAATGGCGAGCACAAGCGACGCGCAGTCGAGCCGCTCTTCCGTTCCGTTTTGCCGAATGCGCACGCGAGAAATGCGTCCGTCTTCGCGTTCCAATCCGACCAGCGTCGCGCGAAAGCGCACCTCACCGCCAAGCCGCTCAATTTCACGGCGCAGGTTCGAAACCACGGTTCTGAGCCGGTCTGTGCCGATATGCGGCTTACTCAAAACGGCGATCTCCTCCGGTGCACCAAACGCAACGAGCGTTTCGAGTACTGCGTCCCCGCGCGCGTCCTTGCTGCGCGAGGTTAGCTTTCCATCCGAAAACGTACCCGCGCCGCCCTCGCCGAACATCACGTTACTCTCTTCGTCGAGCTTGCCTTCGCTCCAGTAGCGCCCTACCGCCTGCGCACGCGCTTCGATGGCGTCCCCGCGTTCGAGCACGAGCGGCGCGTAGCCCTCCCGCGCGAGTAAATATGCGGCAAACAACCCCGCCGGGCCGAGCCCCGCAACGACAACGCGCCCGCGCAACGCTTGTGTTCCGCGCTGGAGCGGTTCTGTCGTCTCCGGCTGATACGGCTCCACGTTTGGATTGCCACGCTTGAGAATCGCGTTTGCCGCCGCGTCGTCGAGGTCCACGAGCACGCGCAGCAGAAAATGAATCTCCTGCTTTTTACGCGCGTCCAGCGCGCACCGCGTGATGCGGGCGCTTTTGATGCCCCCCGCGTCCGTGCCAAGGCTCGCAGCTACGCGCTTTGGCAGCAACTCGTCGCCTTCCGAAATCGGCTGTTTGATGTTTTGTACCCAGAGCTTCATATTGCGTTCTCCCAGTTGTGTCGTATAAGCTTTTTCGGAAAAACAGCGGCGGAGTGTTCTGCTCCGCCGCGTGAAGGTTGCGTTTTGTTGTCTTATGGGTTCGGAATGGTTACGGTGACCTCCGTCGCGGAGAGGGTGGATGTCAGTTCCGAGGTTGCCTTTTCGTCACGCACCAGCAGCGAGATTGGCAACGTATAGGTTCCCGGCGCCAAGCCGGTGACGTCCACGGTGATGCTGACGTCTCCGCGCGAAAGCATGTTAACCAGGCTGTAGCGGCCTTCCACGGTCAAATCCACCGTTGCCGGGCTCAGCACAATCTTCGACTTGCCTTGCTCGCCGAGGATGAATACCTCCAGCTGCTCAAAGGTCTTGCTGACGACCATTTCGCGCACTTCCAGCAGAATGGAGATCGTGTCCGAATCCAGCAGGCGGACGTTCTCCGGCAGAATCAGCTTTCCGGTTACGGTCTTCGTCGTGTCCAGACCGTTGACCGCAATCGGCTCAATCGCAATGCTGGTGATCTTGTCCAGAACATCCTGATCGCCTACGAGGCGAATGGTCGCGGGCGTCGATACCGCCTTGATGATCTCGTGGTTCGCCGCGAGATTATCCGCACCCACCAGCGCGCCCTCTACATCCACCGGAACATTCTTAATCGGGTAGATTGGCAGCCGGACGGTCGAGCTCGGCAGTGTGCCGACGATGATGTCCGCCGATACGGGGGCGTTGCTCTTGTCGTAAAACGTTACGTCAAACGTGCTGTAAATCGTACTGGTTCGATCCTTCAGATCGACGATGCACTCCGCATGCGTAATGTTCGAAATATCGGTCTTCGGCCCCGTAATATCGAGGCGAGTCGTCGTGCTCAACGCATCCATATCCGCCCAGTATCCTTCCGGCAGTTGACCGGTAAACGAGGTGGTAATGGGAATCGTCTTGGTCACAAGGGTATCGATCTCCAGCTTCACCGTCGCGGGAGAAACGGACTGCACCGTGCCGAGGCCGCCGGATACCGTCGCCTGTATGGGCAGTTCGTATTCGCGTGCCTCGCTGATGTTGCGCAAGCTCACGGTGGCATTGATCGAGCTGGCGTTGATGTAGGCATAGTTCGTAATCTGCGCGCGCACCGTCGCGGAAACCTTCTGCAAGATTTCGCTGCGGTCGCCGCGGACGCAGAATCCCTGCGCAATCAGCTCCGCCTCGCCTTCGAAACTCGTGGTCACCTCGGGAATGATCTTGGTGCGCACCGGCTTTTGATCCGTGAGCACATAGCCCCAAAGCAGCACGGCAAACACGAGCGCAATCACCTTAATCGCCATGTTTTTCGTAAAAAAGCTTCGGATTCCGGAAAGAATCGCCTGTTTGTTAAGCTTTGGTATTTTCATGCGACCCTCCCGTTGGCTTCCGCTTGCTCCAAGCGAACGCGGCGGTGTTGCCCGTCTGCAAGAACAGGCTCTCGAGAACGTTGTTCAGTGCCTTGGCGTCAATGTAGCGAACGAGCTTGCCGTCCCGCGCAATGGAAATCGCCCCTGTCTCTTCGGAAACGATGATGGTCACGCAGTCCGAAACGGTGGACACGCCGAGCGCCGCGCGGTGGCGCGTGCCCAGCTCGCGGGAGACGCTCAAATCGTCCGACAGCGGCAGGAAGCAACCCGCCGCGAGAATGGTGGAGCCGCGAACAATCACCGCGCCGTCGTGCAGCGGCGTGTTCGGCTCAAATATGTTTTCAATCAACGCGCCGGAGAGTATGCCGTCGATGCGCGTGCCCGTGCCAACGATATCGCCAAGCCCTGTCTTTTGTTCAAAGACGATCAGCGCGCCGACACGCCGGTGCGAGAGCGAAAGAATGGCCGCGTGCATGTCCCGCACGAGGTCGCTGTTCTTCATGGAAGACGCGTCAAACCACTCCTTGCCCAGACGCTTGCCGCTGCGGCCCAGTTTTTCAAGCACGCGGCGCAGCTCCGGCTGGAACAGAATGATCAAAACAATGATGATGGAGCCGGACGTGAGTACGGAGTCCAACAGCCAGCTCAGCGTGGTCAGTGAGAGTAGCTGGCTCGCAATTGAAACGAGAAACAGCAGCCCGATGCCCTTGAGCACTTCGTAAGCGCGCGTTTCCCGCGTCCAGACGATGAGATTGTAAATCAATACGGCGATGATGATGATATCGAGAATATCCAAAACGGAGATCTGCGAAAAGCCGCTTGCGAGCGCTTTTGTAATGCTGTTATACGACAAACTTCGGATCTCCTTTCGAAAAAAATATTCTTTGCGAAGAATGGATGTTTATGTTGGCGATTTCGCGCGCAGGAAAGAGCGCCTACTCCTCCAGCACATGTTCGGCAATGTCCGTTTCGTAGGCGGTTACCTGTTCGTTGAGCGTCCGCCCGGTCAATGTGCCGGATTCTTCATATTCTTTTAAGACCAGCTCGGAGAGTTGCTTCTGCCGACGCTGTCCCTCGTCGTCCAAGACCGGCTCCTCAATCGGAAGACCGCCGAACGTGCGAACTTTCGTTTTCATTGCCTTTTCCTGCCTAACGGTTTTATTATAGCATACCGATTTTCGCAATCGTGTGACGAAATATGAATTTTCCGTGGCGTTTCGCGAGATTATGCAAAATGGGAATTCGTGTTTGCCACGCGAATCGGTCAATATGGTTACAGATGGAACTTGTTGACGGTGTGTTTTACGAAAATTTGTTCAGAAGTAGATGTTTTTCGTATCTTTGTTCTTTATTATTGGCATAAGAGCGTGTTAAAATCAAGAGGAAGCCCTTCTTTTTTATTCATCTCAGGGGGACATATCGCATGCTGTTCTACCACGGTTCTTCCTTGGGCGATCTGCGCGTGCTCCAACCGTTCACAGCAGATCACGGTAAACCCTATGTGTACCTGACGACGGACGAGGTTTCCGCGGGATTCTACGCCGCGAGCGTTGTCGAACGTCCCTACTACTGGTTTCCCTATGGGTACGATCCAAACGGCAAGCCATTCTATTCGGAACTCTACCCCAACGCTCTTGCCGAGGTATACCAGAATAAACCGGGGTACCTCTACGCCTGCGAACTGGACGAGAAAAAGCTGCTGCGTTTCGCCTCCAATCGAAACACGCGGATGTCGACCGAACCCGTCGTGGTAACTCGTTGCGAGCGGATTGAGAACCTGCACGAATGGTTTCTGCAACGCGAAAAGGAAGGCCGACTCACAATCCAGCGCTTTGCCGGTTTTACGCAGGAAGCACTCTCCCTCTGGCACGAGGTGATTCTGGAGGAGCTGCGCGACGCCTGCCGAGAGCACGAGCCCGACAACCCCTATGCGCGGTTTGTGCAGCAGAAGCTGCCCGCGGTCTGGAACCGCTACCTGCGCGAGTCGGAATAGGAGAATCGTAATATAAAACGCGCCGTCATTCAGACGGTGCGTTTTTTCTTGCGGTTCGATTTCCTTAGGATTCCTCGGGCGTGCTCGCCGGCTCGCGCAGCATACACCAGAACGGCGCATGGTCGGGCATGTCCCCGGTATGGAGCAGACGAAAGCCGCGCGCTTCGTAATACGCCACGTTTTCGAACTTGTGCGTCTCGAGGTAAATTGGCATCTGTTCCCGATCCGCCCGTAGAAAGAGCTCTTGCAGCAGTGCGGTTCCTGCGCCGCTGCGCTGCCGCGCGGGATCGACGGCCAGTCCCCAGAGATAGTAATGCGGCCGCTGACCCAGTAGGCGCTCCTGCGTTTCGGCCAGCGTGTTTTCGCAGGCGTTCACCATAGGATAGTGTTTAAGCCCAACCTTCAGCGGCGCGGCGAGAAAGCCGCAGCGCACAAAGTCCCAGTCCGTCAGTCGGGTATGTCCCGGCGGGAGTAAAAAAAGCACCCCCGCGCGATCCTCCGTTGTCCAAACCTCGCCGTAGGCCAGCGCGCTTCGCAGCGTCCGCTCCATATACCAGGGTAGGTTCTTCGTGCGCCGCCGTTCGTCCGGAAAATAGGCCACGAGCGACGGGTAGTTGAAAAATGCGCGCGCCACCACGGCGGCAGCCTGCTTTGCTTCGGTCTTATGTAGTGAAATAACCTTCATATGAGTTCCTGTTCTCAGAGATTTTTACGATTGTGCATTACGGACGCTTTCTCGAACTTCGGAGGGAACGTAGCGCTCGCAAGTTTCGTACCAGCAGCCACCCTCGCCACTCAAACTGGAGTATCGTGGAATTTCTCCGTCTCCACAGCAGCATTCCATAAAGGTGCATGTCTCCTTACAGCCGGGTACATACTCCCGGCAGAAGACGGCAGGGCAGCGCGTGCAAGCATATTCTCCATACGCGGATGATTCCGCTGGAGTTTTACCCTGCGGATCGCGAAAATCGTGTGCCTCCTGCTTGCAGACGCTGCAAACGCACTTGTCGTTGAGCCGGTGCCCAAAGAGCAGGCAATGTCGCACTTTTGCGGCTTCTTTCATCGAACCGCTCTGTGCGTCGCGCCCAATTTGCAGCAGCGCATCGGAATCGGAAATCTGCGCCGCAATCGCATCCGCATAGGCTCGATCCTTGTCGATGCGCATCGCGAGCTCGACCAATTCGCCCGGCGAACGCTTCTTCAATCTTCGCGTAAACAGCTCCAGAAGGATTTCAGGAAATTTGTCGGCGATGGAAACCACAGCGGCAAACAACAAGCCCAGCCCTAATAAGACAAGAAATGCATACAATAAAAACATATTCCAGCTTCCTTCCCGTCCGGCCTATTTGTTTTAGTAGTTCTTCACCGTCG
>JAYFPQ010000084.1:0-3037 GCA_034927595.1 Christensenella sp. | reverse complement strand
AAAATCTGCTATGATGCAGGTACATCAAAGCTTGCATGGTATACACAACCTACCTACCCGGTATGTCCCAATCCCTAACAAGATTTACCATGCAAATTAGAAAGGCACTCTTCCCCCCGGCTGAGTGCCTTTCGCTATTTTGGGGTGCTCCGTTAGGAGTGCCCTATCTATTTATATGCATACCTAACGCCGCTCTCTTTCGGAAATTGTAGGTTTCGAAGGGATGAATCTCTTTCGGCGTTTTTATTACGAAATCAACAGATAGGATGCACCCCAATTGTAGCAGTTTGACTGCAACCAGTTCCCCGGACGATTGTTCTAATCTCAGACTCCTGTATTGACGCAATGATGCTCACACTACTACAATCAATTCAGGTAGTATCATTGTTCGTCGTCAGTTGGCATACCACTCAGTAATTGATGAACAGGTTGCTTATAAGCAAAATCGGAAAGCAGCTCATGAAGTCCCCGCATCTGCTGTCGCCGAATGCTCGGCTCTGATAAATGGGTGATTCAATGAACAGCAAGCCTTAAAACCATAAACAAGCGAAAGAAAGAACAGGCAAAATATGAAAAAGACCGATGAAGTCCAGTATTGGAGCTTTACGCCCGATGCGGTTCAAGAGCAGTATCGCTCGTCTTCCTCCGGTTTGACAAACGCAGAAGCCGCAGCCAGGCTTAGCACCTATGGCGAAAACACCATACACGCAAAGAAGAGTGCCTCTCCTTTGTTGCTGTTTCTTGGCCAGTTTAAAAGCCCGATCATTCTCATCATGCTCGTTGCAACCGGAATTTCCGCTGCAACAGGTGATTGGCTGGATTCGCTGATTATCTTTGCTATCGTATTAGGCAGCGCGGTTTTGAGTTTCTTGCAGGAATACAGCGCAAGCAACGCTATCGCGAAGCTTCGCTCGCATATTCAGATGCAATGCACCGTTCTGCGTGACGGAACGCCTACTCAGGTTCCGTCCACCAAACTCGTGCCCGGTGATATCGTGAAGCTCTCCGCCGGAAGCATTGTACCCGCTGACGGCATCGTGCTGGACTACGTAGATTTTCTCGTCGATCAGTCTGTGCTCACCGGCGAGGCGATGGCTGTTGAAAAGCAAACAGGCGCTGTTGCCGCCAATACGGAGCTGGCCAAGCGTACCAACTGTGTCTATATGGGCACCACGGTACACACTGGCAGTGCGACGGTGCTGATTACGCTCACCGGCGACAAGACAGAGTTTGGCAGCATCTCGGAACAGATTACCGCGCGCCAACCGGAAACAGAATTCGAGCGCGGCATCCGTCGTTTTGGATATTTGCTCACCATCATGATGCTGATCCTCACCGTGTTTGTCTTCGTCATCAATGTGCTGTTTCATAAGCCCGTGATTGACTCGCTGCTCTTCTCTGTCGCCCTTGCGGTCGGCATTACGCCGCAGTTGCTGCCTGCCATCATCAATATCACGCTCGCGCGTGGATCTCGCATCATGGCGACGGCGGGTGTGATCGTGCGCCGCCTGACCTCAATCGAGAACTTTGGCAGCATGGACACACTCTGTACCGATAAAACCGGAACGCTGACCGAAGGCGTTGTTCACCTTAACAGCGCGGCGGGTCTGGACGGGGAATCATCAGACGAGGTGTTCCGCGCGGCATATCTCAACTCTAACCTGCAAACGGGACTTGTCAATTCGCTGGACGAGGCGATCACCTCCTTCAAGAGTCTCGACATCAGTGGGGCTGTCAAGCGCGGGGAGATTACCTACGACTTCTATCGCAAGCGTCTGAGTGTCATCGTGGAAGTTGGCGGTTCTTGCCGGCTGATCACGAAGGGCGCACTCAAGCAGGTGCTCTCCGTCTGCACGCATGCGCGCATCGAAAACAAAGATCAACCGCTGGAGGCAACTGTTTTAGCGCAGATCCAGCAACGTTTTTCCGATTGGAGCGATCAGGGCTTCCGCGTGCTCGGCGTTGCAGAAAGAATAATCGCTGTTAAGGACCCCAAGGCATATACCGTTTCGGATGAAGCGGAGATGTCGCTCATCGGCTTTTTACTCTTCTTCGACCCGCCGAAGGTTGACGCGGCGCAGACTATTGCGGATCTTGCGCGTCTGGGTGTTCAGCTTCGGATCATCACGGGCGACAATGCGCTCGTCGCCAAACATACGGGGTGCGCGGTCGGGCTATGTGTGGACCACGTTCTTACCGGGTCCGAACTGCTTAAGATGGATGATGCGACAGCGAAGACCGCAATCGAGGCGGCGACGCTGTATGCCGAGATGGACCCAAGTCAGAAGGAGCGCATTATCCTCGCACTCAAGAAGAACAAGCACGTGGTCGGATACATGGGTGACGGGATCAACGACGCACCCGCCCTGCACGCCGCGGATGTGAGCATCTCCGTGAATACGGCGGTGGATGTCGCTAAGGAAGCGGCGGATTTCGTGCTGCTGGAAAAGAGTCTGGATGTCTTAAAGCGCGGCATCGAGCTCGGGCGCGCGGCCTTCACTAACACGCTCAAATATATCTATATCACGACAAGCGCCAACTTCGGGAATATGTTCAGCATGGCGGGCGCGTCGCTGTTTATGTCGTTTTTACCGCTGCTGCCCAAGCAGATTTTACTGATCAACTTCATGACAGATTTTCCGGCAATGACCATCGCGAGCGATGCCGTCGATACGGAAGCCGTTGCAGCGCCGCGCCGCTGGGACATCAAGCGACTGAGAAATTTCATGCTTGTATTCGGCTTCATCAGCTCCGCGTTTGACTACATTACGTTTGGGGTACTCTTGTTGTGGTTCAAGGCCGGAGAGGGGCTCTTCCAAAGCGGATGGTTCGTACTCTCAATTTTGACGGAGCTGATGCTGCTCCTGGTCATGCGTACTCAAAAGCCGTTTTTTAGAAGCAAGCCTGCGCCTGCGTTACTGTATTCAACCATCGGGATTGCAGCCTTCACGTTACTTTTGCCATATCTACCGGTGGTATCTATCTTGAATATTACGCCGATTCCTCCGTTGATTCTGCTGGCGTTGCTAGGCGTTGC
>JAYFPQ010000080.1:0-5234 GCA_034927595.1 Christensenella sp. | reverse complement strand
TTTATATTTTTCTACAATTATGAGCGGATTCAATTGAAAACAAAACTGACGCCGCTCGAAAACCGACGTCAGTTCACGTAATTCTTTGTATTCCTACGATAGGGGCTCTTATTTGTGTCTAATCAACGGGGTTCAGTTCAGTTTGGCTCCCCCGTCTTTGTTTGTTAGTGGTTTGATTACGGTTGCATGGCCGTGCGCAGATCGTAAACGGTGTTCTTGTCGTCGCCCAGCGCGGTGGAAACCTTGATGGTTCCGTCCTTAATCGCCGCTTCGGCAGCCAGCACCTTGTCCTGCACCGCCTTCGGCGCAACGGCTGCAAAGTTCTTGTCCGTCACGATGCCAACTCCGCCTTCCGTGAGACCGAGGTTGACTTCCTTGCCAAAGTAGGTGCGCCCCGCGTCCCACTCGTCAAAGATCCAGATGATCGCGTTGCCAACGTTCTTGAGGCCGGAGGTCAGCGTGACCGCCGCCAGTTCCTTGCTAAACGTTGCTTCCTGGTCGGAGTCCACGCCGATGAACCAGGCTTTGCCGGATTCCTGCGCCGCTTCCGCCGCGCCGTTGCCCGCAAGACCAGCCACGCCCCAGATGATGTCGCACTTGTTGTCGTTGATCATCGAGTTGCCGAGTTCCTTGGCAATTGCGGTATCGTAGTAGTTCGTGACATAGCGGGTGTCGACCTTGACTTCCGGATCGGTGGCTTTCACGCCCTCGAGGAAGCCATAGAGGAAGTCGTTGATGACGGGGCTGTCCTCGCCGCCAACGAAGCCGACGACCTTCTCCGGATTCATGTTGGCAACGGAGGTTTCGCTGGTCATTGCCGCCGCGAACACGCCGATGAGGTAGCCGGTATCGTTCTGGCGGAAGCTAACGTTGACCACGTTGGCGTTGTCGCCGATGTAGGTCGTGTCGTCATAGATCAGGAACATCTGATCCGGATACGCGGTGGCAACCTCCTTGAGGTTGTCCGGCATCTGATAGGTGCCGCAGATGATGAGGTCATATTCGCCGGATTTGGCAACTTCGTAGAGGGTTTCCAGCCACTTCGGCTGATCTGCGTCCGTCGCGCCCATCTCAATGGTCTTGTAGGTGATTCGTCCGGCATCCTGCAGTGCCTTGAGTCCCGACTCGGCGGAGTCAAAGAAGGACTTGTCGCCCAGATTGCCGTTCACAAGGTTTGCTACGTTGTAAACCTTGCCCGCCTGCGCCGCGGGTTCCGCTGCCGCAGGAGCGGCCGCCGGCTTGCAGCCGACAAACGAGAACGCGAGAAGCGCAACCAAAAGAAGCACTACGAGTTTTTTCATGTTCGATTTTCTCTCCTCTGTGTTTGGTTTTTTAGATTGTCGTTGGGCTGTGTTCGTTTTTTCGAAAAAACCTGTAAAAGAAGCCTTTCCCGAACAGTAATTCGAAAAAGACATTCCTCTACCTGCGAGTGTACCGAACGGGAAGCAAAAAGTCAACCAACCCCGACCGACTTGCCGGGGGTTGCACATTCGTGCGAGGCCGTTTTGTCGCGATATTTATTAAAAACTTATTCTGTTGGCTGTAAGAAACGCGTCCCGGAACAAACCCGATGTCCGAACGATCAAACCAGGATAATAACTTATTCTGTTTGGCTGTGATAAATGCGTCCCGGAACAAACCCGATGTCCGATAAATAGATCAGTTCGGAAACGGTCACGAGCTGATAGCCCTCTTCGAGCAACTGCGGCACGATAAGCTCCACCGCCGGAACCATACGATCCTTCGTGTCGTGCAGCAGAATGATATCGCCGCTTTGCAGCTCTTTTCCGTTGACAATCTGTTTCTGAACGTTTTCGGCAATCTTTTTCGGGTCGAACTCATGCACGTTTCCGCTCTGCGCCCAGAGCGCAATCGCCATGCCCTGTTCCTTTGCCAGACGAGGCGCGTTGGCACCCGTGCTACCGCCCGGCGGACGCAGCAGGCGAACCGTATAGCCCGTGGTATCGTAGACAATTTGATTGGTGCTCTTAATCTCAAAGCGAATCTCACTGACGTTCAGCCCCGGAAGAATCGGATGATCCCAGGTATGATTCCCGATTTCGCAGCCCAGCGTGATGGCCCGCTTGACGAGCGCGACCGCCTCCGGCTTTTTCAGCCGCGAACCGAGAATAAAAAACGTAGCGCGCGCATGGTATTGCTCCAGCACGTCGAGAATCTTATTGGTCACACCCGTGACGGGGCCGTCGTCAAACGTCAGCGCGACCATCGGTTTGTCGGGATCGATGCCCATCTGCGCAATTGCCGCGTCGATCTCGTCCGAATTCTGAAACGAGCCGTTGCGCCGCAGCAGCAATCTCAGTTCCCGGTTGCGCTCTTCGTACCAGTCCGCGTCGACGGTTGGACCGGGGCTCGGCTCGGCGGTCGCCTCCGGGGCTGCCTCGGGCGTTGCGGTGGCTTCCGGCGCGGGCGTTGTCTCAACTGCACTCACGTCCGGCGCTTTTGTGTTTTGCGAAAAGGACTGGAGGTATTGCTCCACCTGAACCTGATGCCGCGCATACCACTCGAATCCTGCGACGAGAAGCAACAGCACGATCAGAATTGCTAAAAACGTTCGTTTCATCCAAAACTCCCTTATTCTAGGGTGTAGTATACCACAACCCCCGGTAATGATGTGTTTCCTTCTTGTAAAGATTTCCGCCCATTTGGCTGCCGGCGCGCTGCATAGATGTATTGACTTTTCAACGCCGGATCGGTAAGGTTATTGGTATTCCAAAGCACGCCGTTTCGAAATGGCTTTTTCGGCTTGCAGGAGTTCCATCCCGTAAAAAATCTGATGATTCGAAGGAGATGCTTTTCTTGAAACGCATTCTTTCCCTTGCCCTTGCCGCGCTGCTTGCGCTGAGCCTGGCCGCCTGCGCAAAAACGCCCGCGCCCGCGGAGGAATCCGCCGCGCCCACCGTCGAAGCGGCCGCTACCCCCTCGCCTACGCCGGAACCCACCGCCGAACCGACGCCCTCGCCTACGCCGGAACCCGTATTCATCGATAC
Organism: Christensenella sp.; assembly: GCA_034927595.1. Classification (GTDB taxonomy): domain Bacteria; phylum Bacillota; class Clostridia; order Christensenellales; family CAG-138; genus UBA7703. The sequence continues at coordinate 2,226 of JAYFPQ010000080.1, read as the reverse complement.
CAGCGTGAATCAGGAGCTGTTTTCGCGCAATAAGGTCACCGCCAGCGTCACCGGCATTCACTTTTCGGCAAACTACGAGGCGATTGTCGACCTCTCGATCACAAACAACTCCGCCGATCCGGTCACGGTGTCCCAGAGCGGGCTGTTTCTCAACAACTGGGCCGTGCAGGGCATCGTGGAAAACGCGGAAGCGATTGCCGCGGGTGAAACCCGCGCGGCCAACATCGTCGTCAGCTGGGTGGACGATCCGAACGCGGTCTACATGAACATTACGCAGGTGTCGGCCTTTGCCTGCGACCTCGTGGTTACAAACGCCAGCACCGGTGAGGTGATTGACGAGCACCGCGCGCTCAGCGTCGAGATTCCGGACGCGGCGCCCATTCCGAACCCCGTGGAAGGCGCGGAGAAGCTCTTTGAAGACGACAACTTCGCGGTCTATCTGCAGGGCATCGACGACACGCTGCAGCACGTTCGCGTGATTCTCTACAAGCAGCCCACCGCCAAGTGGAAGAGCGTTACGGTCGACCCCGTCTACGCGGGCTACACGAACCTTGTCAACGGCACCTACCCGCTGGAGCAGGGCACCTATCTGCTGCTCGCGCTGGACGGCAGCGAAGTCTACGCCGCGCAGAACATTACGAGCCTCAAGGAGCTCAAACTCTATATCTCGCTGAACTACTTTGATGGACGGATTGATCGGCCGGTCATCATTTCGATTCCCGATCCCAACGTAACGGAAACGAAGATCGACGCGCCGGACCCCGGCCCGATCGTCTATCAGAGCAAGCTTGCGTACTGCATTCTGCGCTACTCCGGCATCATTCAATTTGAAGGTCACGAAGCCATTCTGCTGGACTATGAGAACGTAACGCAGAACTACATCAAGCTGCTCGACCTGACGGCGTTTCCCATCTCGCCATTGATCAATCTCGACGGCACGGACTATCAGCTCGACATGCACTGCACCTACAGCTTCCCGAACTCGCACGGGTACATCATTCTCTGGGCAAAGGACGCGCCGGAGGGCGCATTGTCGAGTGCGAGCAGCGCAACCGTTCGCCTGAACATTACGCGCATCCACGCCGGGCATTTTGACCCGATTCAGGACACGAGCATGTTTACCATCGATCTGAAAGCGAAATAAGGTATCGACTTTTCCGAAAAACGGCGGGGCGCAGGCTCCGCCGTTTTTGCTGCCATTATGCTGACAAAATGTGTCGGGATTTCTTCAAACGGCGACTATTGTAACTTCATAATCATTTTCTATACTAAAGGCACATCACGAAAGGAGTGATACCATATGGATCAGAACAACGACTGGTATGAACGATATTCTCCCGACTCTACACAGAATGGTACTGCGAGCGCGCCCAAAAGGAGCGAACGGCAAGGCGTTCGAATTTCGACGCTGATCGTCTTCACCATGGTTGCGGTTCTGCTCGGTGCCATGATTGGCGGGCTTTACACGCGCCAGTACGTCGGCGAACAGATTGCGGCGCTGCAAACGCAGCAGACGCAGGCGCTGGAAGCAAAGACGGCAGAAAGCGAAAGCAACGGACAGAATACGCTCAGCAACGCAGGCGCCAGCAGCTTCTCCACCTCGACCTACAGCAAGGCGCAGATCATTGAACTCACGGCGCCCTCCGTCGTCGGCATCGACACGTACTACACCGCGTCCAACGCCCTCGGAGGCTTCTTTGGCAACGGCAACAACACCAACGGCGCGGACGGCAACAGCCAGCAGGTGCACGTTGGCAGCGGCAGCGGGATCATCCTGACCAGCGACGGCTATATCGTAACCTGCAAGCACGTGGTTGACAGCGCGGAGACCGTAAAGGTCATTCTGAACGACGACACGTCCTACGACGCGAAACTCATCGGTACCGACGCGCGCAGCGACCTCGCCGTGCTCAAGATTGAAGCCACGAACCTCACCCCCGCGACGCTTGGCGACTCCGACATGCTCACCGTTGGTGAGGACGTCATTGCCATTGGCAACCCGCTCGGCGAACTGCGCGGAACGGCGACCAGCGGCATCGTCAGCGCGCTGAGCCGCGAAGTCACGGTTGAAAACATGAGTATGAAGCTGATTCAGACCGACGCAGCCATCAGCCCGGGTAACTCCGGCGGCGGACTGTTCAATGCGAGCGGATCGCTGGTTGGCATTGTCAACGCAAAGGCCAGCAGCAGCGATTCCGAAGGACTCGGCTTCGCGATTCCGGTGAG
>JAYFPQ010000149.1:0-3542 GCA_034927595.1 Christensenella sp. | reverse complement strand
GACGATATTGCTCTTCGGGGCGGGGTTGTACTTGCTGCAATGCGTCGACGTCCATCGACTTCGACGCGGTGTTCAAACGACTGATCAGGCATAAGAAAAGACGCGGCCGTTTCGGCCGCGTCTTTTGATGAGCAAGCGTTATTTCCCCGCCAGCCGACGGATCGCCTCCGCAATGAGTCGCGTGTCGAAGCGGACGCTCTCGACGGGGCAGGATTCGTCCGGCATGTGCGCCTGCGCGGCCTCGCCTTCCGGCTCGACGCCGAATGCCACCGCGTTTTCAAACGATCGCGCATAGGTGCCGCCGCCGATGGAGAGCGGGTGCGCCTTCGTGCCCGTGGCTTCCGAATAGACGGACAGCAGCGTCTGCACCAGCTCGCACTTCGGGTCGATGTAGTGTCCCTTCGAAATCTTCTGCCAGGTGCGCGTAAAGCCGATTTCCGCAAACTTCGCGTCCTCGGCGGCGAGCAGCTGCTCCGGCGAGACGCAGAAGGGGAAGCGGCAGTCCAGCGTGATGGACACCTCGTTTTCGCTCCACTGGAGCATATTGGGCGAGAGCGTGAGCCGACCGGAATCATCCTTGACGTCGAGGCCGAAGGCTTCGCCGTGCTGGTCAAAGCCCAGCAGAGCCGCGAGTGAGGACGCCGTCGCGAGGTCCTCCGCGTTCAGTGGCTGTTCCTTGAGCGCGTCGAGCAGGGCAAGCAGCGCGTTTTGCGCGTCCTGCGGGGTGGAGGCATGACCCGCGCGGCCGACGGCGGAGAGCTCGCCGTCCTTGCCGGAGAGCAGCATACCGTGCTTAGCCTTGACCGGTTCCGGCGTAAACGGAAGCTCCGCCTTCGCCTCGCCGGGAATGACGTTCGGCGCGGTGCCGCAGGAAATGCGCACTTCGCTGCCGGTCAGTTTTTTCACATAGGTCGTCTGGCCGATGTTCTTCTCGGAGTTGATCACGGGGTATTGCCCGTCCGGCGTGAAGGCCAGCGTCGGCTCCGGCTCGGTCTGCTTATAGCGGTTCACGCAGCTCCAGCCCATCTCCTCGTCGCAGCCGAGAAAGATGCGGACACGGCGTTTGAGCGGGATGCCCGCTTCTTTGATTGCGTAAAGCGCGTACAGCGCGGAAAGTGCGGGACCTTTGTCGTCCATGACGCCGCGGCCGATCAATCGGCCGTCCCTGCGCGTGAGCGTAAACGGATCGCTCGTCCAGCCGCTGCCCGCGGGAACGACGTCCAGATGCGCCATAATCATGAGCATTTCTTCGCCTTCGCCATAATCAATTACGCCGCAGTAGCCGTCCAGCGAGCGCGCGGAAAAGCCCATCTTGCGCGCGAGATTGAGCGTGTATTCCAGCGCGTCGTGGATATGCTTTCCCAGCGGCATGCCGGGTTCCGGCGCGCCCTGGGATACGCTCGGAAAAGCGATCAGCCGGGCGAGGGAGTCCAGTTGCTCGTCAAAGTGCTGGTTAATGAGTTCGATATGCTTCGATTCCATTGTTGTATAAAAACCTCCGATATGCGGAATTTGTGAACTGCATTTATCATAGCGGGCAAACGGTGAAAATGCAAGTTGCGCGGCGTGAGCTGCGTCAGCCTGTACTATAAAAAACACGGTTTGCCGTTGACTTTTTGGGCCGAGGCAGTTAGGATTTTTCCTATGGAAAACATACAGTCTTTTACGTCGGTTTCGCTTCCTTCCGGATGGAAGCTGACGATTACACTCGACCGGGACGAGGCGCAACGGGCGGCTTCACGCGGAGAAATCGCGGTTTATGACGACCGGTTTACCGGCAATCCGTCGTTTCGCATCTTCGGTTCCTATCGCATCCGCAAGAACCAGGTCAAGCGCGAGGTGATCGCCGCGCTGTTCGCCTACAATGCGGCGTTTCCCAGCGACCCCGCCTGGCGGCGCACGGAACGTTCGCTCGTGCTGGAATGGATGGAGCACAACTTCGCCTACCGCGTGGGCTTTCTCAAGAGCCGCGCAAGCGACGTGGATCTCGACAACCACGCGGAGGGCAAGGGCTCGTTCGGGTATTTTCTCGAGAGCGCCTGGGGTGTGATCAAGGGATACTTAAAACCGAAAAGGGGTAAAAGCGAGTAAGATATCTTATTTCGGAGGAAATAGAGAATACTGCAAAGATTTGCGCAAATCGCGTGAATCTTTTTTTATAATGGGGGTTGCAAACAATTTTTAATGGATTTACGCTCTGTCTTGAGGACGTCCTTGACAACAGAATAAGGAGAAACGGACGTTATGACGCAGAGTAACATTCAGGCATTCGAAGCGGATATTCGGGAGCAGTATTGCAACATCGCAGGGCTTCTCGTGCAGAGGGACGGCAAATCGCTCTACGAAGGGTATTTCAACGGCTATACGGCGGAGCATGCCGCGCATGTGTTTTCCGTGACGAAGAGCGTGTTTTCGCTGCTGATCGGCATTGCGGTCGATCAGGGGAAGATTGGCAGCATCGATCAACTGGTGCTCGATTTCTTTCCGGACTATCCGATTTTGGCAGGAGAGAAGACCATACAACAAGTTACCATCAAGCACCTGCTGACCATGACCGCCCCATATAAGTATGAAACGGAGCCATACGAGCGGTTTTTTGCGAGTTTGAACCCGATTCGGGATGCGCTCGACCTCTTGGGCGGGGACAAACCGATTGGCGAGTTTCACTATTCCGCCATCGGCGGAACGCACATCCTCTCCGGAATTCTACAGCGCGCGACGGGGCAAAGCGCGCTGGAGTTCGCAACGGAACACCTGTTTCGACCGCTGGGGATTTCGGTTCCGCGGAGCATTACGCTCAAAAGCGCGGAGGAGCATTTCGCCGTGATGAACGATCCCACCACGCGCGGCTGGGTGGCCGACCCGCAAGGGCACAATTTTGCGAGCTGGGGATTGTTTCTTACCCCGCAGGAGATGGCTCTCATCGGGCAGCTTTGCCTGCAAAACGGGGTTTGGAACGGCGAACGGATTGTATCGGCAGACTGGATTGCGCAGAGCACGCGGGAACAGAGCCGCTGTTTGCAACTTGGCAATCTCGCCTACGGCTATCTCTGGTGGGTGCTCGATGCGGATCGTTTTGCGGCGTTGGGGGACGGCGGGAACGTGATCTATGGGAATCGAAACAACAATATGGTCATCGCCATTGCCTCGCTGCTTTCGCCGGACGTCAAGGATCGAATCGAGTGGATTCAAACGCAGGTGGAACCGCTGTTTTACGGCGTTTGCGATTGAGGGAATCAAGCCAAAGAGCAGGCGAAAGACTGTATGCAAAAAAAGACGGCATGTGCCGTCTTTTTTGATTAGCGACTTCAGTCCGTTCCGACCGCGAAGCGGGAGGAATAAAAAACCACCCGCTATGCGGGTGCGCGATAGAGGTTATACCAATAAAACCGCCTTTCTTTTACAATGGAAGAGTTCAAGCTACCATGTAAGAAAGGCGGTTTCATGGCTAAACAAGCAAACAGTTTAGCGCGCACGAAATGGATGTGCAAATACCATATCGTGTTTACTCCGAAGTATAGACGAAAGATCATCTACAATCA
>JAYFPQ010000099.1:0-48751 GCA_034927595.1 Christensenella sp. | reverse complement strand
CTCGACTTTGGTAAGAATCCCGGCGAATGGCTGCCCAATCGCTACGGTGGGCACGACAACCTCGACGCGGTGGCGTTTTTCCGCAAGCTCAACTCCGCCGTTGCGGCGCTGCCGGGCGGCAAGATGCTCTTCGCGGAGGAGAGCAGCGCCTATCCCTACGTGACGCGGCCGGTTTCCGAGGACGGGCTGGGTTTCGTCTTTAAGTGGAACATGGGCTGGATGAACGACGTGCTGCGCTACATGAGCATGGACAGCATCTACCGCAAATATCACCACGACAAGCTCACCTTTTCGCTCTGCTACGCATTTTCGGAGCACTATGTGCTGCCGTTTTCCCACGACGAGGTCGTCCACGGCAAAAAGAGCATGCTCTCGAAGATGCCCGGCGATTACTGGCAGCAATTCGCGCAGCTTAGGCTTTTGTATTCCTATCAATACGCGCATCCCGGTAAAAAACTGATGTTCATGGGCTCCGAGTTCGGCCAGTATATCGAATGGAAATTCGACGACTCGCTGGACTGGTTCCTGCTGGACTATCCCAAGCACGCGGAGATGCAGCAGTTCGTGCACGACCTGAACCATTTTTACCTCGACTCGCCCCCGCTGTATGAAATTGACGACCGCTGGGACGGGTTCCATTGGTGCGGCGTGGACGACAACATCCACTCGATCCTCTCGTTCATGCGGCTGGATCGGGACGGAAACGCGCTGTTCTGGGCGTTTAATTTTACCCCGATTCCCTGGATGGACTATATGATCGGCGTGCCGCTTTACGGACAGTATCGCGAGGTGTTTTCCTCGGACGCGCCGTATTACGGCGGCACGGGGGACTATCCCAACGCGCCGACCATGTCCGTCTACGAGCCCTACGGCGAGCACGCCTGCCGCATTCGCCTCCGGTTACCGCCGTTTGCGGCCGTATGTTTTCAGGTGATTCCCAAACCACTGCCGGAGGACGGCGGTCAGGAGGAACGTAAGGCATGAAGAAACAGATCGTTGCCATGCTTCTCGCGGGCGGACAGGGCAGCCGCCTCGGCGTGCTGACCTCCAGCATGGCGAAACCCGCCGTGCCGTTTGGCGGCAAGTATCGCATCATCGATTTTCCGCTCAGCAACTGCGTCAATTCGGACATCGACACCGTCGGCGTGCTCACGCAGTATCGCCCGCTCGCGCTGAATAGCTACATTGGCACCGGCCAGCACTGGGACCTCGATCGCGTACACGGCGGCGTGTTTGTGCTGCCGCCGTACCAGACTGGTAAGGACGGCCGCTGGTACACCGGCACGGCGAACGCGATCTACCAGAACCGCGAATTCGTCGACCAGTACGACCCGGACTATGTGCTGATTCTCTCCGGCGACCACATCTATAAAATGGACTACGGCGCAATGCTGAACTTTCACATCGAGAAGAAGGCAGTCGCGACTATCGCGGTTTTGCCCGTGCCAATGGAAGAAGCGCACCGCTTCGGCATTATGAATACGGACGAGCAAGACCGGATCGTTTCGTTTGAGGAAAAGCCCAAGCAGCCAAAGAGCAACAAGGCCTCGATGGGCATCTACATCATCAACTGGAAAGAGCTCAAAAACTGCATGCGCGAGGACGACGCAAACCCCGATTCCAGCAACGACTTCGGCAACGACATTATTCCTATGATTATAAACGCGGGGCACGCCGTTTACGCCTATCCCTTCCATGGATACTGGAAAGACGTTGGAACGATTCAGAGCCTCTGGGACGCGAACATGGACATTCTTTCCACGCCGCCCAAGCTCGTGCTCAACGACCCGCAGTGGAGAATCTACAGCCGCAACCCGATCATGCCGCCGCACTACGTCGGCGAGAACGCCTCGATTACGCAGAGCCTCGTCACCGAGGGCTGCCGCGTCGAGGGAAAGGTGCACCACAGCGTGCTCTTTTCCAACGTTTTGGTCGAGGCGGGCGCGGAGATCTACGACTCCGTGATCTTCCCCGGCGCAATTGTGCGCAGCGGGGCGAAGGTCTATCAGGCAATCGTCGGCGAGAACTCCGAAATCGGGGAAAACGCGGTCATCGGCGGCCCGCTCCGTTTGGGCGACACGGTGGACAACTCCCTGACCGGAACGATCACGCTCGTTGGCAACGACATCTGCATGCAACCGGAGACGTACCTGCCGCAGGGCACGGTCGCCACCGAGAACGTAGCCGGAGGGAAATGCGATGACAAGTAATGCATTCGGCCTCATCTACACGGGAGAAACAAATCCATACCTGCGCGATTTGGCGCTTTCTCGCTCCGTGGCGGCGGTGCCGTTCGGCGGACGCTACCGCTGCATCGACTTTATCCTATCGGATCTGGTCAACACGGGCGTCACCAGCGTCGGCCTGATTGCGCAGAAGAACTATCATTCGCTGATGGATCACCTCGGCTCCGGCAAGGACTGGGACCTGCACCGCAAGCGCGAGGGCCTGTTTATGCTGCCGCCGTTCATGACGAAGGAAAACACCGGCCTCTACCGCGGCAGTGTGGACGCGATTCGCTCCTGCCTCGGCTACGTGCGCCGCAATCCGCAGCAGTACGTGATCCTGGCCGGCAGCCACACGATCTTTAACATGACGTTCAACGAGATGATCGCCAAACACATCGAAACCCGCGCGAACATCACGATGCTCTACAACGACACGGATCTGACCGTATCCGAGGAGCAGAACCTGGATCTGCGGCTGATTTTCGACGCCAACGGCCGCGTCACCGAAATGGAGCTCAACCCCTACACGCCGCGCTCGATCCATCGCAGCTGCGACGTGATGATTATGGACAAGCTCCTGCTGGAGTACCTCGTCGAGGAGGCGTACTCCCGCGGGGACTACGACCTCACGCGCGACATTCTGCTCAAGAAGTGCGCAACGCTCAAGATCATGGGCTATCGTTACGACGGCTACGTCGCCCGGCTGGATTCGGTGAACGAGTTCTTTCAGCATAACCTCGCGCTGCTGCAGCCCGAGGTGCGAAACGACCTGTTTAACCCATCGCATCCGATCTATACGAAGATTAAGGACGAGGTCAGCGCAAAATACGGCGAAAACGCCCTGGTCAAGAACTCCATGCTCGCCGACGGCTGCGTCATCGAGGGCACCATTGAAAACAGCATTGTGTTCCGCGGCGTCTCGGTGAAAAAGGGCGCAATCGTGAAAAACAGCATCCTGATGCAGGGCGTGTCGGTTGGCGAGAACTGCCATCTGGATCACGTGATCCTCGATAAGGGCGTTATCGTCCGCGACGGCCGCGTGCTGACCGGCTACGACGGCTTCCCGATCATTCTGAAAAAAGGCACAACGATTTAACGCACCGGCATCGCGCGGGGCTTGCCTGCGCGGTTTGATCTTGCGGGCAACCCCGCCTGTTTTTGCATACCTGCCGCGCGCGGCACAACACAAATTTCCGGAGGACGAGTGCCATGAAGGTATTATTCTGCGCGAGCGAATGCGTACCGTTTGTCAAAACCGGCGGTCTGGCGGATGTGGCGGGCGCGCTGCCCGCGGCGCTCAGCCGCGAGGGGACGGACGTTCGCGTCATGCTGCCGAAGTACGGCATGATCGACGAATACTGGAAGCGCCGCATGGAGCACGTTTGCGACTTTGAGGTGCTCTTCGGCTGGGAAAAGGTCTACTGCGGCGTGGAGCGCGTGGTGGACAACGGGGTCACCTACTACTTCATTGACAACGAAACGTTTTTCTACGTCAGCGAAATCTATGGCGACGGCGTGAGCGAGGGAATCCGCTTTGCGTTCTTCTGCCGCGCGATTCTGGAAGCGATGCCGCGCATCGGTTTCTTTCCTGACGTGCTGCACCTCAACGACTGGCAGACGGGGCTTGCCGCCGCGCTGCTCAAGACGCAATATGTGGCAAACGCGGACTATGCCCGGATTCGAACCGTCTTTTCGATTCACAATCTCAAATATCAGGGCTTGTTCTCCTGGCGCGAAATCGCCGGGCGGCTCGGCCTGGACGACCGCTACTTTACCTACGAATACCTCGAGTTCTACGGCTGCATCAGCTGCATGAAGGGCGGGCTTGTGTTTGCCGACCGGCTCTGCACCGTGAGCCCCACCTACGCCGAGGAGATCAAAACCCCATTCTACGGCGAGAATCTGGACGGGCTGCTCCGCGCGCGGGAAAACACGCTCAGCGGTATTTTAAACGGTCTTGACTACACGATTTTCGACCCATCGAACGACCGGTTTTTAAAAGAACACTTTGACGCGGATCATCTGGAGGGAAAGCTTCTCTGCAAGCGCGCGCTCCAGAAGGAATGCGGCCTGGAGGAGCGGGATGTGCCGCTCATCGGCATGATTGCGCGGCTCTCCGCACAAAAGGGGCTCGACCTCGTGGAGCGCGTGCTGGGCGACATTATGCGAAACGACGTGCAGATCGTGTTCCTCGGCAAGGGCGACCGCCGGTTTGTGGACATGCTCAACTGGGCGAACTGGCGCTACCCCAAGCGGGTGCACGCGCGCATCGAGCTGGACGAGGGACTCGCGCACCGCATCTACGCAGGTGCGGATCTGTTTCTCATGCCGAGCCAGTTCGAGCCCTGTGGGCTGTCGCAGCTGATTGCGCTGCGCTACGGCTGTGTGCCGATTGTCCGCGAAACGGGCGGGCTCAAGGACACGATCATTCCCTACAACCTCTTTACGGACGAGGGGAATGGTTTTTCGTTTGCCAACTACAACGCGCACGAAATGCTGGATACGATCGCGCGCGCGGTCAACTACTGGACGACGGACAAGGCGATGTGGCGGCGCATGATGCTGCGCGGCATGGCGGACCGCTTCGACTGGCAAAAACCCGCAAAGGCATACCTCGCGCTCTACGAGGGCATGCTGCCGCCACCGAAAGTGGAACCCGCGCCGAAAGCGACCGTGCAGGCGCCAAAGCTGACGGAGGAACCGCTGGTTCTGGAGACGCCGAACGACGCCGCGGAGGAACCAGACGCTTCGCCGAAGAAAGAAGCGGAGACACAACCCGCTAAGGAATAACGCAAGCAGCAAAAGAACCGCGTCGGCGGTTGCGCTCCCAACCGGGAAGACGCAGCGCGGCGCGGTTTTTATTTACTTACATTCGAATCAGGGATTTGGCGAGTATAAAAACGTCTGCGGCAGCACGACAAACGGAGAGACCGTTTCGCCGTCCATCAGCGCGCTGGCGGCGCTGTAGCTCAGTCCGCCCGCTTCCCCGGCGTTGAGCCCCACGCATGCAACGAGCAGCGGCGAGAGCAGGCTCTCCGCGTTGGCGCTGGTGGACGCGGCGAACACCTCCATGTCGTCCCGCCCCAACGAGGCGAGCACGCCCGCGGCGGCAACGGCGAGTTCGCCCGTTGCCGCGTAGACCCCGTCGATCATGCCGGGGTAAAAGCGGGAGAGCAACGTTGTCAGGCGCTCTTCCAGCGTTGGAATCGGCGTGGGAGACGGCGGCTCCTTCTTCGGCTTCGGCGTTTCCTCCGGCACGGGCTCGGTTAAGAACAGCTCCGCCTTCGAGAAGACGCGCCCATTGTCTGCGGCTTCGCGCCAGACCGTATAGGCGCGGCTCTGTTCGCTCGTAAACAGCCCGATCAGGCGAACGGGCGTTTCGTGCGGCGGATAGGCGACGGCTAGGTCGAGCGCGGTTTCCGCGGCGTACGCGTCCGCATACGTCAGGTGCGGCACATCCGCGCCGACGCGCTGCCCATCGGCGGCGAAGACGAACACGGGCACGGACGAATGCGGCACTGCGGTTTCCGCTCCGTTGAGGTACAAAATCGCGACGCAGGGCTCCTTGGGCTGGTAGTCCGCCAGAGCCGCAACTCCGCCGGGTTCAAAAACGACGGGGTACTTGCCGGTTTCGGCTGCCTTGGACACGCCCTGTTGAAACGCGTCGGACGCCTCCGCGCCAAATACCGCGAGATACGGTTCGGGCGCGGGCGAGGGCGAGGGCATGGGCGAAGCGGTGCTGATCGGCGAGACAGGTGAAATGTTAGAGGGGGTCGCGGCGGCGGCCGGCGGGGACGAGAGCAGCGAGCAGCCCGAGAGCGCAGCCGCGCAGCTCAGGGCAACAAACGCCGCTAGAGAGCGGCGAAATATGCGCAATCCTCGCATAAAACACCTCGAACACTGCTTTTTGGAACTGTTTTTCTCAGTATAGCATGTGAGTATTTTTCGGAACAGCTTGTTTTGCGTTTGGGCGCGAAAAAACCCGCCGCGAGTGGTTCGCGACGGGTTTTGTGTTACGAGCGTTATTCCGCGTCGGTGGCTGTTGCCGCTTCCGGTGTGACTTTTGCTTCTGGGGTGGCCTTTGGCGTAGGCGTGGGCTTCGGCGTTGGGGTCAGCACCGCGCCATAGAGGAGCTCCTGCAGCGAGGCGGCCGCCTTCTTGATGTTGAACTCCAGCTGATCGGTCCTCACGTTCGTCTTCTCGTCGATGTAAAACTTGTAGGTTCCTTCCGCAGGAACACTCGTGGTATTAAACGTGATGTCCTTCGACAAAAGCACCTTTGCCAGAGCCATCATGGTTTCGGTCTTCATGTTTGTCGTGATGTAATTCGAGGCGAAGGTGATGAGCCCGGCTACGGCCTGCTCGTTCATTTCGGTTTTGACCTTCTTGAAGACGAGCTGAATGACCTCCTGCTGGCGGCTGACACGGGTGTAATCGTTGCCCTCGCCGCCGTTCTCACCGGTGTGGCGGTTACGCGCGTAGATGAGGCACTGCGCGCCGTCCAGATGGACGATGCCGGGCGCCGCGGTGACGGTCTTGGCGTTCTTGACGATGTCCGGCTCCAGCTCGTGGATGCCGGTGATGCGGTCGTTGATGAAGTTGATTTCGGCTTGATCGAGCTCCACGTCCAATCCGCCGATCTTGTCGATGAGCGCGGCGAAGCCGTCGAACCCAACGGCGACGTATTCCTGAATGTCGAGGCCGAAGTTGCCGTTGATCGTGTTGATCAGCTCGCCTGCGCCGCCGCCGCCGTATCCACCGCAGTACGCGCCGTTGAGGCGATTATAAAACGTGAATCTGCCGCTGGCGCCAATGCGCTTGACGCGCGCGTCGCGCATGAAGGAGACGAGCGTCAGCGTGCCCTTGTCCTTGTCGAGCGAGGCGAGAATCATCGAATCCGAGCGTCCCTCGGAGTTCTCGCTCTGGTCGGCGTTGCGCGAGTCGGTGCCGATGAGCAGAATGTTCGTCACGCCCTGCTCCAGCGTTTCTTCCTCGTAAATCGGCATGGGCGTCGGGGTCGGGGTCGGGTCGGCTTCGATGACGGCAACCACCGGTTCCTCGCTGACGATTGCGTCCATATCATCGGTCGGCTTGGCAACGGTTTCCACCGCGTCCGCGCGCATGTTGGAGAGTACGTACAGACCGACGCCAACCACCGCGAGAACGATAATCAGCAGTACGATCAGGATACCTTTCATGACTTTCGACATTGTTTCAAAAACCTTTCCTCAGAAGAGTTACTGTGTCATATTACAAAACGTACACATAATACCATAGGAACCCGCCTTCAGGCAACGTTCCGGTAAAAACTCACAACTTTTTTACAACCGTTTCGCGCGGTGTTTTCGCGGCAGAAGGAGACGGGGGATGCGTCTCAAAATGGCTGTCTGCTGCGCGCTGCCCGCTTTGGAGCGCTTGTCCCTTGCTCTAAGGGCGCCTGTTTTGGTACACTGGCTGCAATGGCGGGGTGTTTCGCGCCGCGTGGTGCGGGTTGACGGCGAGATTCTCGCAAGGGGGGGCATGCTCGATTGAAGGTATTGATTCTGTCCTGTTCGACCGGGCAGGGGCATAATACGGCGGCCGAAGCCGTCCGGGAGGCGCTGGAAGCGCGCGGCGCAGAATGCGCCCTGCTCGACCCGTTCTCATTCAAGGGGGAACGTGTTGCGCTCAAGGTTGCCAACGCATACATTCGAAACGCGGTGCTCGCGCCGCATCTGTTCGGCGCGCTCTACAAACTCGGCGGTTTGATCAGCTCCAGCCGCGTGCGCTCGCCCGTCTACTGGGCAAACACGCGCTATGCCAAAGAGCTGGCGGAGCACATTGTCAACGAGTCGTTCGACGCGGTGGTGACCTCGCACCTCTACCCCGCGGAAGCGCTCTCGTTTCTCAAGCGGCGCAAGCGTCTGCCGGTGCCGTTTTACACGGTGATGACGGACTACGACTGCAGTCCGTTCTGGGAGGAGACGATTCCGGAGCGCTGCTTTACGCCCTCCGAAGAGGTTTCACAAATCTGCGTTCGACGCGGCATGCCGCCGGAACGGCTGATCGCAACGGGCATTCCCGTTCGGGCCAGCGCGCGCGAGCAGATAGGCAAACTTGCCGCGCGCAGCACCCTTGGCCTTGCGCCGGAGAACCGGCTCGTCGTCGTGATGGGCGGCAGCATGGGCGGCGGGCGCATGGAGGACGTGGTGCAGGAACTGCTCGGTCGGCTGGACGCGGCCACGCGGATTGCCGCGCTCTGCGGCAGCAACCGACGCTTGGCGCGGCGCCTGAAGCGGCGATTTGCGGGGGAGGAGCGGTTACGGATTGTCGGCTATACGAAGCAGGCGGCGCTCTGGATGGAAGCCTGCGACGTGCTCTTGACCAAGCCCGGCGGGCTGACGAGCACGGAGGCGGCGGTCAAGGGCGTGCCGCTCGTGCTGACCGCGCCGATTCCGGGCTGCGAAACGCTCAACGCCGCCTATTTTCAGCGGCACGGACTGGCGAGCCGCGCCTTTGCGCCCAAGCGCGCGGCGGCGGAAGCACAACGACTGATGGAGGACGAAGCGGCATGTGCGGACATGCTGCGCTGCCAGCGGGACAAGGTGCCCGCTCGCGCGGCGGATACGATTGCCGAGCGGATTTTTATAGAAATAGAAAAGCGATAAACTCGAATTCTCAAACCAATCTCTAGAGAATAGATAGATTCAAAGTCTCAGATCAATATTTTATGAAAGTGAGCAACGAACAAACAAGCGACGAGAAGGAGCTATTATAGACAGATTCAAAGTCTCCGATCAATATTTTATGAAAGTAAGCAACGAACAAACAAGCGACGAGAAGGAGCGATTATAGATAGATCCAAAGTCTCCGATCAATATTTTATGAAAGTGAGCAACGAACAAACAAGCGACGAGAAGGAGCAATTATGGAAGCGAAACCCATTGTGGACGCGCTGGTCTTTACCGGAGCCGGATTCGTTTCCGGCAGCGTTTTGTACAGCGCCTATCTGCCGATGCTCGTCAAGGGCGTCGACATCACAAAGGTCAGCGAGGACAAAAACCCCGGCGCGTACAACGCGTTTCAATACGCGGGCGTGCCGCTCGGCATCCTTTGCCTGCTCTGCGAGCTACTCAAGGGGTGCGTTCCGGTCTGGCTCGCCGCGCGGAGCATGGATCTCGAAAACCCGCTGTTCGCGGCGGTGATGCTCGCGCCCGTCGCGGGGCACGCGTTTTCGCCGCTGAAGCGCTTTCACGGCGGAAAGGGAATTGCGGTCAGCTTTGGCGTGCTGCTGGCGCTGATTCCGAAGCGGCTGATCGTGCTTGTGCTCGCGGGCATGTACCTTTGCTCGCTGCTCTTGCCGCTGCATCCAAACGAAAAGCGAACGGTCGCGGCATTTTCCGCGTTTGCGGCGATTGCGCTATTGATCGACGGCCCGCTCTCCGTCAAGCTCGGCTGCCTGCTGATTGCCCTGCTTGTGAACTACAAAAACTGGCGGGACGCGCAGATTTCGCTTTCGCTGTTCCGTCGCAAGTAGAACAAAGCCCAACTACATATCCAGACATATAAAAAACGTCCGCATCGGGTTATCTGATCCCTGTGCGGACGTTATTATTATTGGTTTGTGTTATGCGTTCAGCTCGTCAATCACGTGGCGCACAGCTTTTTCGACGCTGCCCTCGGCAAACGGAACGTCGAGTCCCGCAAGCGCGAGCAGATCGAAGTAGCCCTTGCTGCCGCCCGCGCGGCAGAGCGCGAGGTAGGACTCCCAGGCGGCCTTGTGATCCTGCTTCATCCGCCCGTAGAGCGCAAACGCGCAGACCTGCGCGAGCGCGTAATCCACATAGTAAAACGGGTAGAGGAAGATATGCTGCTTCTGCATCCAGAATCCGCCCTCTTCGAGGAACGGCACGCCGTCATAGTCCCGCCATGGCAGATAGGTTTGCTCAATCTCGTGCCAGACCGCGCGGCGCTCCTTCGCGCTCATCGAGGGCTTTTCGTAGACGCGGTGCTGGAACTCGTCCACGCTCACGAGATACGGAATCGTCGAAAGTGCGCCGGAAAGATGCGCAAACTTCGCCTTTTCGACGTTCGCCTCACCAAAGAAGTCCTTGAGGTAGGGGTAGGCGAAGTGCTCCATCGTCATGGAATGGATCTCGTTGACTTCACTCGTCGAGCTCATGTAGTCCATCAGCGGCTGGCTGCGCATGGCCGTGTAGCCCGCGAATGCGTGCCCCGCCTCGTGGGTGAGCACGTTGACGTCCGCCGCTGTGCCGTTGAAATTGGAAAAGATGAACGGCGCTTTGTAGTCCGCGAGATAGGTGCAGTAGCCGCCGAGGTGCTTGCCGGGGCGCGTCTCCAGATCGTAGAGGCCATACTGCGTCAAAAAGTCGAAGAACTCGCCGGTTTCGGGCGAAATCTCGCGGTACATCCGCTGCGCAATGGGAACGAGCACGCTCTCCCCGCCGACGGGGTCCGCGTTTCCGTCCGGAAAGACGCAGGTTTCGTCGTAGTACTTGAGCTTGTCCACGCCGAGGCGCTTGGCCTGCTCCGCGCGGAGCTTGGCCACGGCGGGCACAATGATGTCCCGCACCTGCGCGCGGAATTTCGCGACCTCCTCGGGGCCGTAGTCGATCCGGTGCATGTTGAGATAGCCCAGCGTGGTGAAGTCCGGCAGTTTGAGCTTTCTCGCCATCCGGATGCGGAGTTGAATCAGCTTGTCATATTGCTTGTCCAGCGTGGGGGAAACCTGCTCATAGAGCTTTGCCCAGGCCAGATACGCTTCCTTGCGCTCCTCGCGGTCGGAACTCTCCATGTGCTTGAGCAGGCCGTAGAAGTTGACCTCCTCGCCGCGGAAGGTGGTTTTGCAGGCGGCGACGGTCTTTTTATAGGCGTTCTCCAGATTGCCCTGGGCAATCAGGTCGAGAATGATCTTGTTGCTGCGGGTCTTTTGCTCAATTTCGGCGAGCGAGAAGAGTTGCTTGCCAAACTCCTGCTCAAACCCCGCGCGAAACGGCGACTGGAGCAGTGCTTCAATCATCTTTTTGCTGGTTGGCATCAACAACGCGAGGGCGCGGTTGAAAAACTGCATTTCCCCGTCGTAAAACTTGTCCGTCGTGTCCAGCGTGTTGCGAATGCTGGCGACGACATAGGTCGTTTCCGCCCGCGCCATGTCCTTTTGCGCGGCCAGATACGCGCTGCGCGCCTCTTCGTAATTGCCCGCTTTTTTCAGCGCGGACACGTGCCCCTTGAGCTGTTTCTTGATCGCGCGCATGTCCGGACGCTGGTAGGGAATCTTCGAAAATGGTTCCATGCTGTTTTGCCCCCAAATTCTATCGGAATCAGTCACTGTCTAACTGGTATTGTAATCCCTTCTAGCGGAACTTTGCAAGGTTTGCGGCGGGCGGGGCGGGCATTACGCGGGAATGCGAGGTTTACATTTTGCCGTTTGGACGAGTATAATACAGGCATCACGCGGCGACGGCGGGATTTTCTTTTGCTGTCGCCGGAGTTGGGAGAACGCTTCGTTGTTTGGAGACGCGTTTAAACGGATTCTGCTTGCGCTGTTTGTGCTCGCGCTGCTTTGCGGCGCGGCGCTCGGCGTTTTGTTTGC
The DNA here is from genome assembly GCA_034927595.1 of Christensenella sp. GTDB lineage: Bacteria > Bacillota > Clostridia > Christensenellales > CAG-138 > UBA7703. The sequence continues at coordinate 36,931 of JAYFPQ010000099.1, read as the reverse complement.
ATTACCAAAGATAGAGCCGGTCAGTACAGAGGCGGTGAACATGCCGGACGCGGTTCCCTCCGAGTCGCCCGCGTCCACGGCGGAAGCCACGCCGGAACCAGCCACCACGCCGGAGCCGGTGCCGGTGACCCCGGAGGAATGGGTTGCGCGCTACCTCGCGACGATGAGCACCGAGGAGAAGCTGGGGCAGCTCGTGATGTTTGGCTTTGTCGGCACGTCGGACGTCACGCAGACCTTCCGCGACCTCTGGGAACCCTATCAGGTGGGCAACGCCGTGCTCTACGGCGCGAACATCAAAAGCGACAACAGCGACGGAGGGTTTGGCCTCTGCGCCACGCTCACGAAGAAGATTGACGAGCGAATGACAACCAGCATTCCGCCGCTGATCGCCATCGACGTCGAGGGCGGCAGCGTGGTTCGTTTCCGCTGGCGTCCGCAGCCGGTGTCCGCGCGTTCGCTCGGGCGGCGGCGGGACGTGGACTATGCCTTCGAGCAGTTCCAGACGATCGGCGAAAAGCTTGCTTCTGTTGGCATCAACATCGACCTCGCGCCGGTGCTGGATGTTTCCGAAAACCCGATGGATACCTTCCTCGAAACGCGAATCATCTCCGAGGACGCGAGCATTACCGCCGCCATTGGCGCGGCGGTGGTGGACGGTCTGCAGGCGGGGGGCTGCCTCTCTGCCGCCAAGCATTTTCCGGGGCACGGCGGCACGATTGAGGATTCCCACGCGGTGACGCCGCAGGTGGACAAAACGGCGGAGGAGATCGCCAGCTACGACCTCGTTCCGTTCGAGAGCGCGATATCTAGCGGCGTGGACGCGATTATGGTTGCGCATGTGTTCTATCCCGCGCTGGACGCCACGGACATCGCCTCGATGTCCCAGCCCATTATTACGGGTCTGCTGCGCGAGAAAATGGGGTATAGCGGCCTCGTTATCAGCGACGATTTCCGCATGGAAGGCCTGACCCAGCGCTATGAGATTGCCGACGCGGCGGTGCGTTTTCTGCTCGCGGGCGGGGACGTCATCATGTGCGGCGCCGAGAATGAGAAGCAGCAGGCCATTCTGGAGGGGCTGACCGCCGCCGCGGCGGGCGGACGGCTCACCGCGGAGCGGATTGACGAGAGCGTTACCCGTATTTTGCTCAAAAAACTTTCGCTTGGAACCTGGGACATTGAAACCCAGCTGGCGGAGCGGCTGGCGTCGAATTAAGGGGGAGCGCCTGCGCGGCGCGGCTAATTCCGTTTTGTTTTGAGAACGAGAGAGATTTCAACACGCCCTGTCCGTTTTTTCTAGGACGGGGCGTTTTTTATTGTAATTTGACGGTTTGAACGGTACAATGTTAGTTATGGAAAATGTACAGTCGCAACCGAGCCACGCGAAAAATCGCGCCTGGCTGATTCTTTTTCTATCCGTTCTGTCCGCCGCGATTGCCTATGTGCTGCCCGCCGCGCTGCTGCTGGCGCCCGCACTCTGGGCATATGCTGGCGCGCGGATGAAACCCGCCTTCATCGCGCTGCCCGCCGCACTGTACGGCGCGCTGGCGCTGACCACCTATGGCAGCATGGAAACGGCACTTGGCCTCTCCCTGTCGGCGGCGGCCGCCGCGGTTGCGGTCTACTACATGCTCACGCGTAAGATGAGCAACGCCTACACGGCGCTCACGCTCGCGGGCATCTTTCTCGTCGGCCTCTATGCCGCGGTTTGTCTGCCCGGCGTTCTCTCCGGCGCGGGCGCATTCGCCAGCGCGCAGGCCGCGATTGACGAAACCATTTCGCTCTACCGCGTTGCGGCACAGCAGATGTCCGGGCTCAACGCGGACTCGCTGGCGCTGGTCAACGAATATCTGGACGCGTTTTCAAAGGCGGTGCCTTCGTTCCTCGTCGGCGGGCTCTGCGCGGGCGCGGGCGTGCTGGGATTGAGCAATCTGCTCTTTTTCCGGCTCTTCTGCCGAAAGCACACGGAGATTTCGATTTCGCCGATGCGCGCGTTCCGGTTCTGGACGATGCCGCGCAGCATGATGCTTGGGCTCTTTGCGCTGCTGATTGGTTCGCTCATGCTCGAATGGGCGGGTTGGACCTATGCGGACGGGCTTTCAAACACCGTCAACGTGCTCGTTGCCATGCCGCTGCTGCTGCAAGGGCTGTGCGTCGTGGACTTCTTCCTCGCACGTAAACCCCAGCGGGCGACGACGTCGCGGGTCATTACCTACACGCTGCTGACCGTGCTGTTCGGCTTTTTACAGACGCCGCTGATTCTGCTGGGCTGTCTGGAGCAGATCGTCCGCATTCGCGACCGCATTCAGAATACGCCGCCGAAGGCCGCGTTCTAGCTTCATACCGGCGTGTTGCAGCCCGGCTGCGAAAGAGACCAAAGCATTCCAACATTACGAAATTTCGGAAAAGAGGAGAACCGTATGAAACAGACAAAAACCTGCTTGATTCCCGTTGCGGTTCTGCTCGTACTGCTCTGCGGAGCAGTTGCGTTTTCCAACCTGTTTCAGCAGGAGCGCCTGCTTGCGGGCGCAATCGCCCTCGGCGTCTCCGCGCTGCTGCTGTTCATTTGCCGCGCGGTGGAAATCCGCTGGGCAAAGGCGCAGAAACGGCAAAACGACAATATCTTTTCGGAGAATTCGGAGCTCGCCAAGCACCTTGTCAATCAGGTTGCGGTTCCCTGCGCGCTTGTGGAGCAAGGCGGAACCATCGTCTGGCGCAACTAGAGCATGAAGAAGATTTACGACGAGCCGGACGTCTGCCGCGTGCAGCCAAACTTCAACTTTGAAGCGCCGCTCGTCGCCGTTGCCATGGAACACGCCGGAAACACCTATCAGGTCATGAGCGCGCCGATTTACCGCGAGGAAGACCAGCGTACGCTGCTGTTTCAGTATTGGCTCGACCGCACGGAGGCGGCGCATTATCAGCGCCTCTTCGAGGAGCAGATGCCCTATGTTGCACTGATTTACATCGACAACTACGAGGAACTCTCCGCGGACGTTCAGTTCCATCGTGCGAGCGCGTTTTCCGAGGTGGAGCGGCTGATTTCGGACATGGTCAAGGGCATAGACGGCATCTACCGCCGCTATGAGAACGGGCGCTTCTTCGTGGTCTTCGAGGCCAAGCACCTGCCGGACATGGAGAAGAACCGCTTTCCGCTGCTGGAGCAGGCGCACGTCATCGACACCGGCACCAACATGACCGTTTCGCTGTCCATCGCGATTGGCGCGGCGGATCGCATTATGCAGGCGGACGAGAGCGCCCGCCAGGCAATGGAGCTCGCGCTGGGGCGCGGCGGCGATCAGGCCGTGATCAAAAAGGGCGGCGGTTATGTGTTTTATGGCGGAAGGCGCCAGCCGGAGGCCATGCAGTCCCGCGTGAAGATGCGGCTGTTCAGCAAGGCGCTGCACCAGCTGTTTGAGAACGCGGGGGACGTGTTCATCGTTGGCCACAGCCGGCCGGACATGGACTGCATCGGCGCGGCGCTCGGCATCGCCACCTGCGCCAAACAGGCGGGTTCGCGCGCCTATATCGTGCTGGACGAGCAGAACTCAATGATTGAACATGCGCTGGATCTGATTCACCAGAACCATGCCTATAACGGCATGCTCATCTCGCCGGAGCAGGCGGAGCGCATCATGCGCCCGAGCAGCGTCATCGTCGTTGTGGACACGCAGCGCGTCGGTTCGCTCGCCGCGCCAAAGCTCTTGGAGCTCGCGGGCCGCGTGGTCGTCATTGACCATCACCGCCGCGGCGCGGATCACATAGACAATCCCACACTGCATTTTTTGGAGGCGCGCGCCTCGTCCACGAGCGAACTCGTCACCGAAATTTTGCAGTATTTCGACCCGAACCTGCGGCCGCCCGCGTTTGTCTGCGGAACGCTGCTGGCGGGCATTACGATTGACACGAAGCACTTTGCGTTCAACGTCGGTTCGCGCACGTTTGACGCGGCGGGGTACCTGCGCCGCAACGGCGCGGACATCGCCATGGTCAAGCAGATGTTTCAGGACGATATGGAGAGCTTTGGCGACGTGGCAAACACCGTGCGCAGCGCGGATCTGCTGCCCGGCAGCGTCGCGATTGCGTTGGTTGGCGAGGACGTGAAGAACGCGTCGCTGATTGCTGCCAAGGCGGCGGACGAGCTGATTGGCATTCGCGGCATCGAGGCGGCGTTTGTGCTCGGGCGCGAGGAAAGCGACGTGAGCGTCAGCGGACGTTCGCTGGGCAAGGTAAACGTGCAGCTGATCTGTGAAAAGCTGGGCGGCGGCGGCCAGCTCACGATGGCGGGCGCACAGATGAAGGACATTGAGCTCGACGAGGCGGAAGCGCTCGTTCGCGGCTATGTGGAACAATATATGCAGGAGGTTGGAACGGAAGTATGAAGGTTTTATTGGAACAGGACGTGAAGGGCACGGGCAAAAAGGGCGAGGTACTTGAGGTTTCGGACGGCTACGCGCGCAATTTCCTCCTGCCGCGCAAGCTCGCGACCCCCGCGGACGCGCAGGCGGTCAACGCGGCGAACATTTCGAAGAGCGCCGCGGCGCACCGCAAATTTCAGCAGGGCGTTGCCGCGCGCGATCTGGCCAAGCAACTGGAGGGCACGGTCGTCACGGTGAAGGCCAAGGTGGGCGAAAACGGGCATCTCTTCGGCGCGATTACGGGCAAGGAAGTTGCCGCCGCGCTGCTGGAACAAAAGCAGCTCGAGGTCGACAAGAAAAAGATCGCGCTGGCCGATCCCATCCGCGCGCTCGGCGAATACACCGTTCGCGTGAGCCTGTATGAGAACACGTTCGCCAACGTTAAAGTTATCGTAGAAAAGTGCTAAACCCGCTTGCCGCAGAGACGGCGCGCAAGACAGGAGTAACGCATGGAGCAGTTTGAACCCTACAATTCATCGGAACCGATGACCACGCTGCCGCACGCGACGGACGCGGAACGCTCCGTGCTCGGCAGCATGCTCATTGACGCGGGCGCGCTCGAGATCTGTCTCGAGCAACTGCGCGACGAAGATTTTTACGTACCCGCGCACGAGGCAATCTTCGCCGCGATTCGGGACATCCGCGCGGCGGGAAACGCCGTTGACCTCGTAACGGTCTCTACGGAGCTGGAACGCCACGGCAAGCTGGAGCTTGCGGGCGGTCTGGCGTATCTGACCGACCTCGTTACGTTTGTTCCCACGGCGGCAAACGCGCAGCACTATATTGAGCTGGTCGAGGCAAAGAGCACGCAACGCATGCTCATCCGCGCGGGCGGCGAGATCATCCGCGACGGAATGGACGACGAAAAGGAGCTCGACGAAACGCTCAACGCCGCCGAGCGCCGCATCTACGACATCTCCATGCGAAAGGCGCAGGGTTCGCTCGTGCCAATGGAGCAGATCGTACCCGAAGCGTACAACCTCATTGGCGAGCTCGCGCAGCGCCACGGCAAGATTACGGGCATTCCCAGCGGGTTTGTCGAGCTGGACCGGCTCACAAACGGCTTCCAGAAGAGCGACCTCATCATCGTCGCCAGCCGCCCCGCAATGGGCAAATCGAGCTTTGCGATGAACATTGCCCAGCACGCGGCGGTGCACGCAAATAAAACCGTCGTCGTCTTCAGTCTAGAGATGAGCAGCGAGCAGCTCGTCATGCGCATGCTCTGCACGGAGGCCTCCGTGGACTCCCAGCGGATCAAGGAAGGCCTGATCGGCAGCAACGAAATGTCCCAGCTGATGGAGGTCATGGACCCCATGAGCCGCGCCAAGATCTACATTGACGATTCGAGTGGCGCGAGCGTTCCGGTCATCCGGAGCAAATGCCGCCGTCTCAACGCGCGCTCCGGCCTGGACATGGTCGTCATCGACTACCTCCAGCTCATGCAGTCCTCCGGCGGGCGCAAGAGTGATAACCGCATGCAGGAGATTTCCGACATGACGCGCCAGCTCAAGCTGCTTGCACGCGAGCTGGACGTTCCGATTCTGCTGCTCTGCCAGCTCAACCGCGGCCCGGATACGCGTACCGACCACCGGCCGGTCATTTCGGACCTTCGCGAGAGCGGCTCCATCGAGCAGGACGCGGACATGGTCATTCTGCTGTACCGTCCGGCGGCGTACCTCGACACGCAGGAATACGAGCAGGGCGACAACACGAGCCAGATCATCGTCGCCAAGCATCGCCACGGCGCAACCGGCGTCATCAAGCTGTTCTGGCAGGGCGAATACACGCGCTTTCGCTCAATTGCGCATGAGAACTAATCAAGCCATACGAACAACAAAGATGGAGGAAGCAGCATGAGAAATATCGATATGTTTGCGGATCTTTCCACCACGCTGGCAAAGGATCTGTTTCTGGAAACCGTCTATCCCTGGGAGGTGCTGCCGAGAATCAAGGACTTTGTCCGCGGGTTGGGGCAGGCGCTGAGCCTGGACGAATACAACCATCCCGCGCCGGAGGTCTGGATTCACAAGAGCGCAAAGCTCTACCCGAACATCTACATCGAAGGCCCTATGGTAATCGGCGCGGAGACGGAGGTTCGCCCCGGGGCGTTCATCCGCGGCAGCGTGCTCGTTGGGCGCGGCTGCGTCGTTGGCAACAGCACGGAGCTGAAGAACTGTATTCTCTTCGACAAGGTGCAGGTGCCGCATTACAACTACGTTGGGGACAGCATCCTCGGCAACTATGCGCACATGGGTGCGGGGTCGATCTGCTCCAACGTCAAGAGCGACAAGACGCTCGTCATCGTTCGTGCCGCGGACGGGCGCATCGAGACCGGGCTCAAGAAGTTCGGCGCAATCCTTGGCGACCACGTGGAGGTCGGCTGCAACAGCGTGCTGAATCCCGGCACGGTGCTGGAACCCTATTCCTCGGTCTATCCGCTTTCCCGCGTGCGTGGCGTGGTGCCTGCAAGGCACATCTTTAAGTCGCAGGACGAGATCATCCCCCGCAGCTAACGTATCCTTTCGCCGTCGGTTTCTTCGAAACAGCGTTGTTTCGGGCAAGCGGCGGCGTTTTGTTTTTTTTCGAAAATTACGCAGTTTTTTATTCTAGACAGTTGTTTCGGGTGAGCGGCAGCGTTTTGTTTTTTTACGAATAGAACGTTCCAAATGCAAGAAATACCAGCTCGAAGCAGCTTGGAATTTCGCACAAGGTTTGACAAAACCGACAACCATTTTTCGATGGCGATGGAAATGTGAACAGCTCGAAACATTCCATACAACCCACTTTTCTGGGGAAAGGAATCGGCTATACTTATTCTATGATTACGTTTCAGCATCATTCGCGCTATCTTTCGTACCGTCGGCCGCAGGGCGCGGCCAAGTGCGGAGAGATCGTGCATCTGGAGGCGGAGTGCGGCGGGGATTCCGGCGCGCGGGTAACGATTCGCCTGTATAACCAGTTTGGTACGGAGTCGTTTTTTGACATGATTCTCGACAATGGGCGCGCGCACGCGGACATTCCCATGCCGCAGATACCGTGCCTGATTTGGTACTATTTTATTCTGCATACCTCCGACGGGCGGACGCTCTATTACGGCGCGGACAGCGGCGAGGGTAAGCTGGAGCCAAACGAGCCGCGCGCCTACCAGATAACGGTGTACGACGGCGCGTTTCAAACGCCGCAGCACTGGCGCGAGGGCATTGTCTACCAGATTTTTCCGGACCGGTTCCGGCGCAGCAGCTGGGAGGACTTCCGCGCGCGCACGCAGTACCACATTGAAAAAGGCCGGTTTCTGCGCATTCACGACCGCTGGAGCGAGGACGTTTGCTATACGCCCGCGCCGGGGCAGGACGACTACGAGCCAAACGACTTTTTCGGCGGGGACATCAACGGCATCCGCGAGAAGCTTGGCTATCTGACCGGAATTGGCGTCACGACGATCTACCTCAACCCGGTGTTCGAGTCCTGCAGCAACCATCGCTACGACACGGCGGACTACCACCGCATCGACCCGATCTTTGGCAACGAGGAAGAGTTTCGCGCTCTTTGCGCAGAGGCAAATGCGCTGGGCATTCGCATCATGCTCGACGGGGTGTTTTCCCATACGGGCGCGGACAGCCGCTATTTTGATAAGTATTCCCGCTATGACGACGTTGGCGCTTACGAGGCGGAGGATTCGCCCTACAGAAGCTGGTATACGTTCCATGGCGACCGCAAGCATTACGAGAGCTGGTGGGGCTTTCCGAGCCTGCCAAACGTAAACGAGCTGGAGCCGAGCTATATAGAGTTTATCGCGGGGGATCAGAGCGTGCTTTCGCACTGGGCCAACGCGGGCGCGAAGAGCTGGCGACTGGACGTTGCGGACGAGCTGCCGGACGAGTTCATTCGAATTCTGCGCCGTCGGCTCAAACAGAACGATCCGGAAGGTGTTTTACTCGGCGAGGTTTGGGACGACTGTTCCAACAAATACGGGCCGGAGGGCAGGCGCGGCTATGTGTCCGGCGACGAGCTGGACAGCGCGATGAACTATCCCTTTACGGAGGCGATGGTTGCGTTTTTAACTGGGCATTCGGACGCGTATTCGCTCGATCACACGTTGCAAACCCTGCGCGAGCATTATCCGCGGCCGTTCTTCGAGGCCTGCCTGAACCTGATTTCGTCCCACGACATCATTCGCGCGGCAACCGCGCTTTCCGGCGCGCCGGATCGAAACTCCGTTTCGCGTAAGCTCCAGGCGGCGTATCAGCCGGGCGAGAAGGATCAGCAAAAGGGCTTTCGCCGGCTCATCCTTGCCGCGGCGCTGCAGGTTTCGCTGCCCGGCGTACCCTGTGTGTACTATGGTGACGAGGCGGGCATGACCGGCATGAGCGATCCCTTCAACCGCGCTACCTATCCCTGGGGCGCGGAGAACGAGGCGGTGTTTGTGCCGTATGCGGCGCTGCTGGCCGCGAGAAGGGACAACGGCGCACTCAAACGCGGGCTTTGCCGCATGGGCGCGCTCTCACCGGAGGTGTACGCCATCTTCCGCTGGCTGCCGGAGACGGGCGAATGCGCCGCGATGCTGGTCAACCGCGCGGAACGCGAGCAAACGGTCTCCCTGCGCCCCGGCGATCTCGTGCAGGGGCCGGACGGCGAAGGGGAAGCCCCGCTTTCACAGACCATGACGGACGTCATCACCAAAGAGACGATTGGAACGGATCACGGCGAACTGCACGTGACCCTGCCGCCGCTGACCGCGCGGCTCTATACCGGAACAACGAACGCATAAATACCAATAAGGCGAGGGAACCACATGTTTCAAAAACAACAGCGTTACTTAGACGAACTCAACCGCACCATTCTGATTACGGCGCTGGTGCTGACGATTATCGGCATGTTCTTTTTCGAGTTTGGAACGTGGCCGCGCTACGTGTTTTCCACCGTTGCCGCGGCGCTGCTGATTCTGCTCGTGGTGCGCATGACGAGCCGCAACCAGACGAAGCGCAATCAGGAGAACATGCGCTTTCTCACGATTGTTACGGCGGTTGGTGACTGGTTTCGGCGGACGTTTCGAAGCGGCACGACCGCGAACGGCAGCTATCAGGCGCCGCGCGCGAAGAAGTCCGGCAAAAAACCGAGCTGGAACGAGATGCGCCAGTATAAGTATCTGCTCTGCCCGCAGTGTGCGCAGCGGCTCCGCGTTCCGCGCGGCAAGGGTCGCATTCGCGTAACCTGCACCAACTGCGGCAACGTGTTTGAAACAAAAAGCTGAAGGAACGGGCGTTTTTTCCGAAAAAAGTATTTGCTTTTTGGGGAATTGTGATATACTAGTAAATAAGTAGTGTTTCCAAGCGGAAACACCAGATCGGATAACGTAAGGAGTTTTTCACATGCAGGCAACGAAAGATATGCTGATTCAGCAGGTCATTGAACTGGACGAGGGTACCGCGGATATTCTCATGAGTGCGGGCATGCATTGCCTCGGTTGCGCAATGGCGCATGGCGAAACGATTGAGCAGGCCTGCGCGGTGCACGGAATCAATTCCGACGCGCTCATTGGCGAGATCAATCAATACCTCGCGAAGAAGTAACTCTTCTTGGCGAAACCGGAACCAGCGAATCAGCCGCCGAATCCGGCGGCTTTTTTGCGCAAAAAATCACGCATTATGCCACATTCGTTCACAACGCCCCGGGAAAATAGCGTGGAAACGCGCGGGGGAACATGATACAATACAACACGAGTGCAGAAAGGGTTTGCCATGTTCGGATACATCCGTCCTCTGGAATGCGAACTGAAGGTGCGCGAGCAAGCGGAGTACCGCGGGTATTACTGCGGCCTTTGCAAGAGCATTGGCGTGCGCTTTGGTCAGCTGGAGCGGCTGTCGCTGAGCTACGACTGCGCGTTTCTCGCCGCGCTGCTTTCCGCAATCTCCGGCGGCGCCGGATTTTCGCGGGGCAACTGCGGCCCGCGCTGCTATCGCGGCAAGCGGGCGATTGCGAACGCCTCCCCTGCGCTGGATTACGCTGCGGACGTGAACGTGCTGCTCGCGTGGTATCAGGCGGCGGACGACGCGGCGGACGAGCGCAGCGCAAAGGCGCTTGCCGCGCGGCTCGCGTTTTCCCGCGCCTACCGCAAGGCGGCAAAGTTGCATCCGGAGCTCGACCGCGTAATCCGCGAAAACACCGAGCGCCTGCACACGCTGGAACGGGAGAAGGCCGCCTCGACGGACGAGCCGAGCGACACGTTTGGCAAAACGCTCTCCGCGGTGATTCTCCACGCGCCCATGCTGCCGCAAAGCGAGCGGCAGGCGGCGGAATGGATGTTTTATAACCTCGGGCGCTGGATCTACCTGATTGACGCATGGGACGACCGCGAAAAGGACGAAAAGAGCGGCGGGTATAATCCGTTCTTGATTACGAAGATGGAGCCGGAGCGCGCGCGGTTTTTGCTCAACGTAACGCTCAACGAGGTGAGCAAGGCCTACGACCTGCTTACTTTGCAGCAGCCGAGCGGACTATTGGACAACATCATTCGCTTGGGGCTGGACAGCGCGCAGCGGCGCGTGTTCGGCGAGTCACCGGAGTGTAATACAACATCCGCTGTACAGACAGAAGAGAAATAGCTCGCGGCGGTGATACGCCGCAATCGAAATAAAGTATCCCCGCGGCGAACAACGCGCCGCAAATATGGTAAGGAGACGGAAGATGAACCCCTACAAAGTTCTGGGCGTGAGTGAGAATGCCTCGCAGGAGGAGATTCGCGCCGCGTATTTGGAGCTGGTCAAGAAGTACCATCCCGACAAATACACGGATAATCCCCTCAAGGAGCTCGCAGGCGAAAAGCTCAAGGAGATCAACCAAGCCTACGAAATGCTCACCAAGAAGCAAACGACGACGTCCTCCGGCGGTTCGTATGGTTCCTCCTCCGGCTCGTATGGCACGGGCGGGAGCAATAACGGCTACCGGCCCGGCGGCACGGCCTATAGCGGGCCGAACGCGACGGAGTTTGCGCGCGCGCGTTCGTTCATCAACCAGAACAACCTCAACGCCGCGCGTACGATTCTGGACGGCGTCAGTGTCCACAACGCGGAGTGGAACTATCTCTACGGCGTGATCTATCTGCGCCAGGGCTGGTATGAAAAGGCGTCGGCCTGCATTACCCGCGCGTATGAAGCGGAGCCGGACAATCCGGAGTACCGCAACGCGTTTGTTTCGCTGAACAACTCCGGCCGGGTGTATTCGCGCGGAACGAATGGGGACGTGAACAGCTCCGCTTGCTGCGATGTCTGCTCCGCGCTGATGTGTTTGAACTGCTGCTGTGGCGGGGATTGCTGCTAATAGATTTCTATTATTATAAAAAAGGCGACCTTACGGTCGCTTTTTTAAGAGGCTGCGGCGGAGATTGCTGCTGATTATTATAAAAATAACGCCCGCAAGGGCGTTATTTTATTTGTAAGAAGTTAATGTTGAACGGCGTCGACGACGAGGTCGCAGCTCTGCTCGATGGAATATGCTTCGAAGTATCGGTTCTCCAGCGGAATCCAGCGATTCTGAAACACGGCCAACTGCGCGCTGCCGTTCCGCTTTCGAATGCGCTCCAGTTGCAACGCGGGGTCAATCCTGCAGAAAACCTTGAGGTCGTAATACGGCGCGAGCAGCGGATGCAGGCTGTATGCGCCTTCCACAATGCAGACCGCCGTCGGCTCAACCGTCTCCGGCTCCAGCAAGCGATCTTCCTTGCAGCTATAGCGAACATAGGAAACTGCATCTCCACGCGAGAGCGGAAGCAGCACTTCCCGCAGGAACCGCTCCGCGTCCACATTACCGCCCGGCGTTTGCAGGCGCTCGAGAGTGCGCATCTGCGGCTGGAGAAAGAAGTCGTCCATATGGAACACCGTCGCGTTCAGGCGCACTCTGAGCCGCTCTGCCAGCGTGGTTTTTCCGGCGCAGCAGTTGCCGTCGATGGCGACAAGTACGCGCGAGCGGGTCTCAAGCAACGCGAGAATGCGCGCGGCAATCGCGTCGTCCGCCGGATCGGCGGCGATGACGGGCGAGGCGTTCGTTTTTTGCAGCAAATCATCCGTTTGATTCATAACGGCTCTATTCTAGCAGAAATCGGGAGAAAATAAAACGCCGGATCAAACTCCGGCGTGGAAGCGGCGAAAGTACCCGCGATTGAACGAAGCCGATCGAACGCAGAATCGGTTAATTCGCGAGCCCGTTGCGCAGGCGCACCCAGCGCACCGCGCCATCCACGGGAGCCTGATTGTTCACCTTTAGCTGGTAGATCTTCCCTTTGCGACGCAGCAGCTCGTATTCTATCATGCGCCGGTAGGAGGCGGGGGCGACGGCGGTCATAATCGAGCCGGAGAGTGCGACGCGAATGGTCGGCTCCAGCGCAAGCGCTTCCGAAACGGCAATGATGCAATCCGCGGCGTGCGCGGCGGCCTGCGCGGCGTATTGCAGCGCGATTTCGTCGCTCGTGTCCAGCGCGGTAAAAAACAGGCCAATGAGCTGCTTTGCCGTGTCCTCGTTCTGAATTCGCGCTGCGGAAGCGAGAAACTCCTCCGGCGAATGCAGGTCGAAGAGTGTAAAATAGCCGTCCTTAAGGGAGGTGAATTTTCGCCCGAAGAACAGATGCTGATAGATGGAACGGTAGACGAACGCAACGATATCAAACCCGCCGCCAATGTCCCCGCTGAGCACGCCGATGCCGCCGAACTGCGCCTGCTTGCCTTCCGCGTTCATGCCCGCGCAGGTCACGCCCGATCCGGCGGAGTAGCAAATGCCGACGCCGTTCTCGATTCCGGCCATGACGCCGAGATAGCCGTCGTTGCAGACGAGGCAGTTGGCGAGTCTGCGTGCCTTGAGGCCGGCGGTCAGCGCCTCGGCCTCTTCGTCATAGTCCGCCCCGGCGAGACCGAGCACCGCGTCCTGCACCTGCGACAGCGAATAGCCCTTGGCGTCCAGCAGTTGCTGTGCGCTGGCGAGGATGCGATCGCAAGCCTCGTCAAACCCGCCGGGCAGCGTTTCGTGATTTGTCGCGCCGCCGCGCAGCGTAGCAACCACCGCGCCGTTTGCGTTGAGCAGACGATATTCCGTTTTGGAATTGCCGCCGTCTACGGCCAGATAGCATCTTGATTCATCCATTGTTCGATGTCCTTAACAAGTCGGATTTCGCTGGGGTAGTCGGGCGGCGATGGAATGAAATGGCTTCTTATTCGAAGAAGCGGGGTAGCAGCGAACGGCTCTGCTCCAGCATTTCAGAAAGACAGGGCGCGGCCTTGTCCAAATCGGCGGTAATCGGGTTACAGGCGAGCGCCTGCAGCGCAATCGCGCGGTCGCCGGTGAGCGCGGCGCGCACCGCGAGGGTTTCGTATGCCTTCACGCTGGTTAAGAGCGAGCGCAGCACGTCGTTGACCGGTACGGTCAGGGGGTTACGCGTAATGCGCCCCTGCTCAACATAGCAGCTCGTCTCAATGACGCTCGTCTCCGGCAGAAAGTCGATGGTTCCGCGGTTTTGCACGTCCACCACGTGGTTCCCCGGCGCGGCACCGGAAAGCGAGGCAATCAGCGCGATGGCCGCCTCAGAGTAGAGATGTCCGCCGCGCTCGGCAAGCGCCGCTGGAACCTCGCGATTGGATTCGTTGGCATAATGCGAAAGCAGGCGCGCTTCGATGTCGCGGCAGGCCTCGCCGCGCGTCTGCGGCGCGTTCTTGAGCTCGTTGAACTTGCGCTCGCGGTAGAAGAAGTATTGCAGATAATCGTTCGGAATTGCGCCAAGCAGTTCGATGATTGGCAGATAGTTCTTCACCCAGGCGTCCTGTTCGGCGGCGATAGGAAGCATGTCCGAATGCAGCAGCCCGGGCAGCACGTTTTCGCCGCCCACATAGACCGCCGTAATCGCGCCGCAGTGGTTGAGCGAAACGGTTTCGAGCCGAACCTGATCCATCGGCAGACCGAGGAGCTTTGCAATGCGCTCCTGCGCGCCGATAGGCAGGTTGCAGAGCCCAACCGCCTTGACCGGCGTATGGTTGAGTAAAAACTCGGTGACGATGCCCGAGGGGTTCGCGAAGTTGACGAGCCAGGCGTCCGGCGCATAGCGCGCGACCGCTTTGGCGATGATCTCGATCTGCGGAATCGTCCGTAGCGCGTTGACAAACCCGCCGATGCCGGTGGTCTCCTGACCGATGAGGCCGAACTCGAGCGGAATCTTCTCGTCGCGAATGCGCGCTTCCAGCTTGCCCGCGCGAATTTGCGTAACCACAAAGTCCGCGCCGTCGAGCGCACGGGGCAAATCGGTTGTGCGAAGAATGCGCGGAAAGAGCCCGTTCTCGTTTAACACCCGCTCGCAGAACTCGCCGACGATGTTCAGCCGCGTTTCGTCGATATCCGTCAGGCGCAGCTCGTCGAGCGTGAGCAGATCGCGCCGCCGAATCAGCCCCTGCATGAGCTCGGGACAATATGTACTGCCTGCGCCGACAATCGCTAACTTAATACCCATATCCGCCTCCAATGGACCGGACAATTCCGGGAGTGAAAGGATGAATCGAAGTATGCTTCTGAAAAATCATGGATGAATAGGAACGGCGAGTGGTCGCCTCGCAATAGTATAGCACAATTGTTTGGGCAGGAACCATAAAATCCAAGTAAAATCGAGCGGTTTTGCAAGAAAATCTGTATGAAGTCTGGGATTCCAGCGTGGCCGATCCAGAAGCACCGCACGTTTCGTCTCCGGGCTGGAAACGTTACTTGTATAGACGATGCTTGTCAAAGGTATCTTATGTGAGAATTTTAAGATTGAACAAAACAACGCTTCGTTCAAGCATGAATGAATGACGGGGGCTTGAGCGAGCGCAGAGCGCGTAGATCAAAAGGAGCCATTTGTATACTTTGTCGAAAGAAATCGATATTTTACTTTCGAAAGAAAGCGCATATTATACACTAAACAGATTAATAACCATAAAAAACCGTATTTAGTCCGAAAAAACGTCATATTTCTGTAATATCTGGCCCTTTTCTTCCGTCCACGCCTGTAGTAAAATAAAGCGTAAGCTTTCATTCGAAAAACGGGTGAAAAGCGAAAGATTCGGCGTTTTCCCGCAAAATAAAACGCCGAAAACGCAGAAACGCGCAAAACCGCAAAAAAAGCGCGTACTGTCGATATCAGTTGGAGGAGAGAGTATCATGGACATTGGAGCAAGTATTAAGAGACTTCGCAAGTCGCACGGCGAAACGCAGCAGCAGCTTGGCGAAGCGGTGGGCGTTGTGCAGCAATCCGTAGCTGCATGGGAATCCAACCGCTGCATGCCGGACATCGCATCGCTCGTTGCCATCGCCACCCACTACAGCACGTCGACGGACAGCATTCTTGGCCTGACCGAGGAACCGAACTATCTGTTTGACGCCGAGGGAATGCAGTCCTACCGCAACGACGTTGCGCTGGCGGACCGTCTGCCCGCGGACATTCGGGACGGCGTGCTCGCGCTGATCCGCCTGGAGCGCGTGAAGTACGGCCGGTAAGGAAGCGGTTTCGTGCCGTAGGTTGACCTGAACCACGCGGCACGAAAGCTTTCCCTGCTGACCCGCAAGAAGGATTGACCAAAGAAAAAGAGAAGAAGAGAACAAGAATCGTTTCTTTCTGATTTTTGTAAGGGCGTATTTTCCTAGCCTTTTCCGATCGTTTTTCACAAAGCAGATTCCTTCAAAATCGAGAAAGGGTTCGACCCTTTGGTTCGTTATACGCTTCGAATGCCAGATTCGAGGCTTGTTTGCTATTCACCCGACTGCGGTAAAACTTGCATACCGGCATTCTTTATGCAAAGGGCTTGCGCGGATTCGATCGATCCTATATAATATAGCCGTATTCTTCAGTTTCTTGTTCAGCGCAAATCAGTATGAGGTGACACATGGATTACAAAGCCATTGCCGATCAGGTGGGGCCGCGCGTTGGCGCTACGCAGGAATGGATTTTTCACGTACTCCGCGAGGGAATTATCAGCGCAAAATTGCCCGGCGGCATGCAGCTCAAGCAGGACGAAATCTCCGCCGCGTTGAATGTGAGCCATATTCCGGTGCGCGAAGCGCTGCGCCGGCTGGAGGCGCAAGGCCTCGTTCGAATTCATCCCAACCGCGGCGCGGCCGTTACCGAACTGACGCGCAGCGAACTATTGGATATGATGGAAGTACGGGCAACGCTCTCCGTCATGCTGCTTCGAAACAGCGCTCCGCTTTTGACCAAGGCGGACTTCGACGCAATGGAAGAAGTGGTAAAGCAGCAGCGCGAAACAGCAGACGAGGATTTGGTTCGCTCCGAGGAGCTTAACTACCGGTTCCATGAGATTCTAACGTCGCACGCGGCGAACTCCATGGCGAACTTCCTGCTCGAACTCGTCCACGCAAACATCGACCGCTACCTCCGCGCGAGCTTCTACGGAACGCCGCAGACCCGCGAGGTTTCGATCAACGAGCATGAGCTCATCATCATGACCTGCCGCGAAGGGGACTTTGAGGCGGCGGGAAATCTGCTTCGGGATCACATTCTCAACGCGAAAGAGTTTATCCCGACCACGATGAAATAACGAATCCACCACGCATTCCGGCGGGCTCCCGAGGGAGCTCGCTTTTTTTGCGCCATGCGGCGAAAGCGCTTACCGAAAAACAGATGCAAAACGAGTCGGATTTTCATTGACAAGTCAATCGTCAGTCACTAGAATGAGTGAGTAGTCACTCATTTTGGAGGTAAACATGCAGAAGCCGGAAGAAAACTACGATCTGGAGGCATATCTGTCCGAATACGTCGAGACCTGCCCCGACAAGGAAATTCGCATTCTCAACGCGGCGATCAATGCGTTTGCGGACAAGGGGTTTGAGGCCACGCGTACGCGCGAGATTGCCGAGCGGGCGGGAATTGCCGAGGGTACGATCTTTCGCTATTTTCCGAGTAAGAACGCAATTCTGGAATCCATGGTGCCGCTGCTGATTCGCGTGCTGCAGCCCAAGATTGGCAAGCCGATTGAGGACATTCTGAATCTCAATCCGGATATGCCGATCGACCGGATTCTGGTCGCCGTGCTGAAGGACCGGTTGCAGATGATTCGCGACAACGGGCGGTTCATCAAGTCCGTGCTGCCGTCGCTGATCCATCGCGCGCCGCTGCTGGAACAGCTGCGGGTCAGCCTGCTGCCGTTGATTGAGGGATATGTGGTTCAGGTGGTGGAGCGGGGCAAGGCGCACGGCGAGCTGGACGAAAGCGTCGACGCAAGGCTCGTAATGCCGCAGCTCTTTGGGTTCGTGCTTGCCTACAGCATCACGCAAAGCGTGGATCCCGAACGGGAAGCGCGGGACGTGGAGCAATTTGTCGAAAGCTTAATGGTGGGATGGAGAAAACGATGAACAAAACTACAACAGAACAACCAATGGAACCAACCGCCAGCGTCGTCGTTGCCAACGGCTTATACAAGCAGTTTGGCGCGGACGAAGTGCTTCGCGGAATTGACCTCTGCGTCGCGCCCGGCGAGATCGTCGGCATACTGGGGCCATCCGGCGCGGGTAAGACGACGCTGATCAAGTGCCTGATCGGTACGCTGGGGCTCAACGCGGGGTCGGTCTCGATCCACGGGGTACCCATGCCGAATCTGAACATGATGGACTCCATCGGCTACATGGCGCAGCAGGACGCGCTCTATGACGACCTGACCGGGTTTCAGAACCTCGTGTTTTACGGCAGGCTCGGCGGTCTGACCAAGCGCGCGGCGCAGGCACAGGCGCACGAGCGGATGGCGCTCGTCGAGCTGAGCGGGGACGAAAACAAGAAGGTTGCGCACTATTCCGGCGGCATGAAGCGGCGTCTCTCGCTCGCGGCGGCGCTGATTGGCGACCCGGACGTGCTGGTGCTGGACGAGCCGACCGTCGGGATCGATCCGGTGCTGCGCGAGCAGTTCTGGCGCGAGTTCCAGCGGCTCAAGGCGAAGGGCAGGGCAATCCTCGTGACCACGCACGTGATGGACGAGGCGGAAAAATGTGACCGGCTGATTCTGCTGCGCGACGGAACCATCCTCGAGGACGGTTCGCCGGAGCAGCTCAAGCAAAAAACGCCGCGTGGCACGCTGGAGGCGGTGTTTCTAGAATCGGCAAATCGCCAGAACGAGGAGGAACAAACCGCATGAAGACACTGGTGATTGCGGGGCGGCTGATCCGCCAGATCACGGGCGACAAGCGCACGCTCGCGGTCATGTTGATTGCGCCGGTCATCATTCTCTCGCTGCTGTATTGCTTGCTCGCGTTCAACGTAACCGAGGCGCGAATCGACCTCGTCGGCGGCGACCAGACCGGCGTAGACGCCATGCAGGACGTTGCCGAGGTAACGATTGTCGCATCTACGGAGGAAGCGCAGGCGCGCCTGAAGGCGGGCGAGAGCGACGGCTACATCGACGGGGAGCACTATTTCGCCGAGGGCACGGACCCGGCGATCACCGCGCTGGCCAAGCGCGCGTTTTCGCAGTATGCGTTCCGTCAAAAGCTTTCCGAGCTGCCGCCGCAGCTTTCCCAGCAGGCGGAAGCGCTCTCCACTCAGCCGGAGGTCACCTTGCTCTATGGCGCGGAGGACTACGAGCAGTTTGACTTTCTCGCGCCGAGCATGATGGGCTTTATCATCTTTTTTCTGGTATTTCTACTCGCGGGCATCGCGTTTCTGCGCGAGCGAATCAGCGGAACGATGGATCGCATTCTAGTCTCGTCGCTGCGTCGCGGGCAGCTCGTCGCGGGGTATTTTCTGGGATTTGGCCTGTTTGCCGCGCTGCAAACCGTCGTGATTCAGGCGTTTCTCGTCTATGTGCTCAAGATTCCGAGTGGCGAAAACGTGCTGCTGGTGCTGCTGATCAACCTGCTGATCGCGGGCGCGTCGCTCTCGATGGGCACGCTGTTTTCGGCGTTTGCGCGAAACGAGTTTCAGCTCTTTCAGTTCATTCCGATCGTGATCATTCCGCAGGTGATGTTCTGCGGGCTGTTCAACCTGCGGGAAACGCCGCTCGCGCTGCAATATCTGGCAAAGATCTTTCCGCTGACCTACGGGGCGGACGCGCTACGCAGCGTGATGCTTAAAAATGCGACCTTTGCGGACGTTTGGAGCGATCTGGCGGTGCTGCTCGGCTTTACCGCGCTGTTCTTCGCGCTCAACGTGCGCGCGCTTAAGAAATACCGTGCCATCTAGCGCACGCGTTCACGCAACAAAAAAGCCCGCTGATGAGGGCTTTTGTTTTCGTCGTATTCGGTTTAGAACGCGGGGAAGCGCAGGCGGAAGAACCAGCGGCGCACGCGCGGCAGCCGCCCCGGCAAATCGTGGTTCAGCGCGCGGACGAAGGCAACCGCGTCGTCGCGTCCCGCGCGGGGGCAGGTCTTGTTCGAAAAGCGCGCGCGCTGCGCCAGTTCGAGCAGCCGCAGCAGGGCGGCTCCGTCGAGCCACGGCAGCGTCTTCACCGCCGCTTCTACATAATCCTCCGGATGCTGGAGCGGGTCGAGCGGCGCGCATCCCGCAAAGCGGAGCAGGCGGAGCGCCTGCGCGCAGAGGGCGAGCACGGCGGCGTTTGCGTCGCGCTGGAAGAAGAGACGTTTCATGCGCTTGACGGCGGCTTTGCGCAGGCCAAAGACGGCGAGCGTTCCGGCTCCGGCGAGGGCGAGCACGAGCAGCGGCCAGAGCCGCGGCGCTGAAGTGGAACCTTCGCTTTCCGCTCCTTCGGATTCGCCTTGCGTGCCGTCCGGCGAGGGGGATTCCGCTCCGCCCGGCGCGGGGGACGGCGTGGAGTCCGCGGGGGATTCGGAGGCGGCAGCCTCCGTAGAGTCGGTCGGCTCCGGCGTACCTTCGCCCTCCGGTGAGGTCGTTGGGTCGCCACTCGTGTCCGGCGCGCTCGATGGCTCCGTCGTCGGTTCCGGCGTTGGTTCAGCGGTCGGCGTCGGCTCGGCGGTCGGCGTCGGTTCAGGGGAGGCGGAAGCGTCCGTCGGGTCCGACTCGCCCTGTCCCAGGTTGTTTGGATTGCTGCCCGTGCTGGCGGTCATCTCCACGGGAATCCACTCCAGCTGCACCGGATCGAAGATTTCGACCCAGGCATGCGCGTGGGTATCCTCAATGTTGATGTATCCGTCCGCGTCCCGCTGCTTTTCATAGTCGCTGGGAATGACGATGTACCCCTCCGCATAGCGCGTCGGTATACCGAGCGCGCGCAGGAGCACAGCGGCAGTGGTCGCAAAATGGACGCAGTAGCCCTGGCGGCTCTGCTCCAGAAAATAGGTCGAAAAGTCGGTTCCCTCCGGCGGCTGCGGCGGCGAATAAGCGTAGACGCAGCGCTCCGAAAGGAAGAGGTAGAGCGCGCGGCAGGTTTCGTAGAGGCTCAGCGAGCCGTCCTCCAGTTGCAGCGAAAGATTGTATTTCGAAAGTAGCTGGCTTGCCGCCTGCGCGGTGCTGTCCGGCAGCGTGCCATAGGTTTGAAACACATAGTCAATGTAGGCGCGCGCGGAAGACTGCACACGCTCCGCTTCCGAGCCGCTGGCGCTAGGCAGCCCCATCGCTCCGCCCGCGGCGGCCTGATAGGCACTTTTCAGCGAGGCGGCGTCGGCAGCGCCCCCGTCGAGCGGAATGTTGGAGAGCGAACTGCCAATGGGCAGCGCGGCGAGCGAGTATGGCTTTGCGGCGGACGCCTTGGAAAAACCGAGCGCCGCGTCCTCCAGATAGACCGAATTCGGAATGTCGCTCGTGGTGGTGATCAATCCGTTTGGCACCCAGATGGAGGTCTTGGACGCCGCGATGTTCTTGACGTCGAGCGCAAAGGGATTGCTGCTCGCTCCAGTTGCGGTGGTTGCGGCGGCGCTGAGGTTCTGCGGCGCAATGCCGAGAAAGCTGTCCTCAAACGAAGCATAGTCCGAAGCGGAGGCGATGTTCCAGCCCGCGTCGGAATAGGTCGCGCCTGCGAAATCGCGCAGGTACATTGCCTCTTCCAGCGTGGTGCGAATCTTCAGCGCGGCGGCGCCCGTGAACCGGATGGACGTTAAATCGCGCAGGTCGCCATGCGTCAGGCCGTCGTTGCTGCGAAAGAACGAGTCCTTGCCGAGCTGGAGCGAAAAGATTTCCTGTTGCAGGCTTTCAATCGCCTCCGGCCGCTCGTAGCCCTCTTCGGGCAGCACGAGGGAGGAGAGCAGCAGCACGAGCCCAATCAGCGGCAGCGCCGAGAGCGCGAGCCAATGCGGCAGTACGAGCTGGCTGGCCGCCTCGTTTCGCTTGCGGGACGACACGCTGAACGGAAGCGACGATTCGGCGGAATACCGAATGCCGTTGAGCACATAAACCATTAGAAGCGCGGTGACGAGGCAGAAAAACGGCACAATGCCGGGTGAAAGCAGATAAAACGGCGCGGGCAACAGCAGCGGCAGCGTCACGAGCGCGAGGCCGACCGCGCTGGAACGGACAAAGACGAAATACCCCGCAAGAACCGTGGTTAAAAACAGAATCGATTGCAGCGCTTGCGTGGAGAGCAGCAGCGTTTCCGCCGCGTCGTGCGCCGTTAGCAGCGCCTGCATCGCCTCCGGCAGGTTCAGCGAGAGCGGGGAAATCGCCTGCTGCACGAGCAGCAGAATCCCCTGCAGCAGCTCGTTCACATGAATCCAGCCCCAGATCAGGCCGAGCAGAAACACGGCGAGCGCGAGAATGCCGCGCCGCTTGCTGGAGTACGAAGCGGAAAACAGCAGCACGAAAATCATTGCCGTCAGCGTCAGTTTGGTGACGTCGGCGGTCAACGAATAGCTCGAAAGCAGGCAAAAGAGGAACCCAAAGATGGCGAGCGCGAGCGTCGCCGTCTGCTGCAGCGTCCGCGTCAGCCAGCCGCCGAACGAAGGCGCGGCGCTCGGCTTTGCGGGTGCGCGGGCGGGGGATGGTCGATTCGTCGATTGCTTCATAGCGCTTCCTCCGCGTCGGTTCCGAAGGTGCGTCCGTTAAACAGCTGCACCTCGCAGCCGAACGAAAGCAGCCCCTTGGCCGTTTCCTGCGGGCAGCGCTCGGTCATCAGCGTCAAGCGGCGGCAGATGTTGCGCTCTAGGAGGTTGCCGAGCATGCCCTTGGCCTCTTCGTCCTCGGCGCTCTTCCAACGCGCGCCGGCAATGAGATACACCACGTGCGTTTCGCCCTGCGGCGTCGCCTGCGCGGCGTACTGCTCCAGCGTGCTCCAGCGCTCCTGCGCGGGCAGCGCGAGCAGGTCGTGCAGCACGGAAGCCAGCGCGTCCGCCCCCGTGACGGAGAGCGTTTGCAGCATGCCTTCCTCGCCGATCCAGCTCACGGAGTGCGTAATCTTTCGCGCCATCAGATATTCCGAAAAGGCGAGTACCGCGCCGAGCATGGCCTCCGCGGCAGCGGGGTCCGCGCCCTCGCGCAGCTCCAGCAAAAAGTGCAGCGACGCGTTCAGCGGCAGCCCGAATTCGCGGACGATCAGCCGGTTCATGCGGCTGCTGAGTTTCCAGTGGACGCTGTGGCGGGGGTCGCCCTCGCGGTAGTCGCGCAGCTGAAAGATTTCCGAGGGGTCGTTGCCCGCGCGCTCGGTGGAATACGTTACGCTGTCGAGCCCCAGGTCGGCGGCTTCGTCCGTCTGGATTGAGCGGGTCTGCAACTCCGGCAGCACGTAGACGCTGCCGGAAGCGGAAACGCCGTTTGCCGCGGGCACGGGCAGGTTGAACAACCCCAACAGGTCGCAAACATACACCCGGCGGATGCTCAGGTCCATACGCCCGCAATGGTTAAACTTGACCACCGGCTGGAGCGTTATCGTCCGGTTCGGGCCCATCGAACACTGGACGGAATCCTCCGCCTCGTCCGAATACTGCTCACCGGAGCGGCCCAGCGCGTTTCGGCGGCTGAGCAGCAGGCGCACGCGCGCGCAGGGAAACACACTGCCGTTTTTGATCGTCAGCGAAACGGGACACGGCCCCTTGGGCACGATGTCGTCCTCAATTTCCATTTTGTAACGCAGACCCCGACTGGCGGGAATTGCCAGCAGCAGTGAGAACAGCGGAAGTAATAACAGAAACACCAGAAACAGGTGCAATAAATACACGTCGAATAACACAAAAAAGATAAACGACAATAAGAGCGTATACAGATAGGCAATCCGGTTGACGGCCATTGGGATCAGACCACGACGGGAGATTGCACCTGCGTGAGCGCGCGCTTGGCCAGCTGCTGTTCGGTAATGCCGCTGACCATGGCACGGGGGCTGAGCAGCAGGCGGTGCGCGCAGACGCTCTCAAACACGCCCTGCACGTCCTGCGGAATCAGATAATCACGCCCGGAAAGATATGCGGAAGCCTTCGACATGCGCAATAGCGAAATCGTGCCGCGCGGGCTGACGCCAAAGCGAATGGCGGGCTGGGCGCGCGTCCAAGAGGCGAGCTCGGTGATATAGGAAAACAACGCTTCCGAAACGAAGACGCTTTCAACCTCGCGCTGCATGAGCGCCAGATCCTGCGGCGAAACCACGCGGCTGACGTTGTCCAGCGAAACGGAGTTCTGATGGCGGCGAAGCATCTCCACCTCGCTGCGACGATCCGGATAGCCCATACTAAGGCGCACCATGAACCGGTCGAGCTGGGATTCCGGCAGCGGCTGCGTACCGGAGGAACCCGCAGGGTTCTGCGTCGCGATCACGAGAAACGGCTGCGGCACGGCGCGGGTGACCCCGTCCACCGTGATGCTGTTTTCCTCCATAACCTCTAAAAGCGCGGACTGCGTCTTGCTGGACGCGCGGTTGATCTCGTCCGCCAGAAAGAGGTTGCACATTGCCGCGCCGGGCACATAGGCGCCCGCGCCGCCGCCGATTTGAATCGTCGTGTAGCCCGTGATGTCGGAGGGCATGACGTCCGGCGTGAACTGCATGCGCTTATAGGAAAGATCCATTGCGCGAGAGAAGGCGAGCGCCATCGTGGTCTTGCCAACCCCCGGAACGTCCTCGAGCAGCACATGCCCCTGTGCGAGCATCGCCATGAGAATGCTGCCGATGACCGCATCCTTGCCGACGACGACCTTGCGAACCTGATTGACAATCTCCAGCACTTGCTGCATCAAAGGAAGGTACCTCGTTACACTACAAAATAGACGGTGTTGCACCATCACACACCATTATAGCAGTCTATTGCGCCACAGCGGCAAGAATATTGCGAGAATGTATCGAAACTGCGACAATTTTCAAAAGAATGGATGAATGAGCGCCGCGATCGCTCCGTCGATTGTGTTGATTTGCGCGCGACGGAATGCTATATTAAATTAGGTTTATTTGTCGAATGGGGGAGACAAATAACACCTTCTTTCGATCTTCACCACCCAATCAACCGTCTATTTGCTGCGCATACCTGCTCCATTGATGGGGGGATGAACCATGCAGATCTTTCTTCGCATCGACCTGAACCTCTTTATGGCGGCCGTCTGCCTCGTGGTGTATTTCACGAGCCGAAACATCAGCGAAAAACGGCTGCTGCACAACCGAATCTTTCGCTGGCTGACGCTTTGTGTGTTTTGCCTGCTGATTTTGGAGTCGCTGACCTGGGTGCTCGACGGCGACCGCTCGAAAACGCTCATCTTCTGCAATCAGATCGTGACCATTTCGCTGTTTCTGCTGACGCCGATTCCGGGGTTTCTTTGGGCGCTCTATGTGCAGTCGCAGCTGTTTCACGACGCAAAGGCACTCCGAGTGCCGCTGCTCGCCTACGGTATTCCAATTGGCATTTGCGAGCTGATTACGCTCTCTACGCCGCTGACGCACTGGATGTACTATTTTGACCAGAGCCAAATCTACCATCGCGGACCTTGGTATCCGCTGCTCGCGCTGCTGTCCATTCTGCCGCTGATTTCGTCTGTTGCGGGCGTTTGGGTGCACCGCAGCCGGATTACGCGAAAATCCGCCTGGATGCTTACGCTGTTTTCCGTCATTACACTGGTTAGCTCGCTCGCACAGGTGCTGTTTTACGGAATCGCCGTCATCTGGAGCAGCATTACGCTGGCGCTGTTGCTTGCGTATACCAACCTGCAGAACGATCAGGTGTATCTGGATCATCTCACCGGGCTCTTCAACCGCAGGCAGATGGACATTCATCTGTCGGACCGGGTGCGAATGGCAAAAGACGGGCGGCCGCTCTCCTGCATTCTGCTGGACATCGACCACTTCAAAGAGGTGAACGACCGTCTTGGACATGTATTTGGAGACGAGGCACTCAAGGACGCGTCGTCGATTTTGAAAGGCAGTATCCGCAAAGGGGACTTTCTCGCGCGCTACGGCGGGGACGAATTCGTGATTCTCACGGACATCGACAACGAGCAGACGCTGCGCATGCTCTATCTGCGCATTCTGGAGCACGCGCGCGTGTTCAACGAAACGCAGAACCGCCCGTATGCGATTCACTTCAGCGCGGGTTCGGCGGTCTACCATCCGGAGTCCGGTCAGGACGAGCAGCGGTTCATCCGCTCCGTCGACGCGCTGATGTACCAGAACAAGGCCGAAAACGGAGCCAAGGCAAACCGCACCGTCCGATTGGACGCGGCGGCGTTTTTGGAACAAAAGGAGTCGTAAGCGTTCGTTCGCGCATGCGTTCCGCCACGTAATGTGTTATGATACCTATTGTATGGGGATGGATTCCCGGTGCGGGAGCAACGGCGCTTTGCCGGACGTTTCAAGATTGCCCGCGAGGGACAGGAGGAGATTCTATGATGAAAAAACGCAGTTGGGGTCGAGTGTTGCTGCTGGTGCTGGTCGTTTGCCTGGGGCTGAGCGCAGCCTGCCAGACGAAAGCGCCCGTGCCCGAGGCCGCCGAATCGGCCGCTCCGGCGGAGCCGACCGCAGCGCCCGCGCTGCCGCTCGTGGTTGCGCAGGGGGAGTTCAACGAAGCGTTTTCTCCGTTTTTTGCGGACACCGCGGCGGACGCAAACGTGATGGAACTTACCCAGCTTTCCATGCTGACCACGGACCGGCTCGGCAGCATCGTCCACAACGCGATTGTGGGCGAAACGATTCCGTATAACGGCAAACCGTATACCTACACTGGCCCGTGCGACATCGCCGTTGCCTACGACAAAACGGCGGACGTCACCACCTACTCGATCAAACTCGCCGACGGACTGAAGTTTTCGGACGGCAAGCCCGTTACCGCGGACGACATCATCTTTACCTATTATGTGTATGCCGATCCTTCCTATGTCGGCTCAACGACGCTGAGCTCCTATCCGATTCTGGGGCTGAAGAACTATCAGTCGCAGATTTCGGAGGACATCTATACGAAGTACAACGGCCTCGCGGTTGCGATTCGCACCGCCGGAGCCGACCACGTATGGGCTGCTACGGACGCCTGGACCGAGGCGCAGCAGGCGAAGTACTGGGAGCTGGAGAAGGCCGCCTGGATGGGCGATCTACAGGACATTGTCGATACGTCGGTTGAGAACTACTCGGCTTACATTGCGGACATCGGCAAGACCGAGGCGGATCTGGACGCAAACGATCAACTTAGCGTTGCGCTTGGCATGTACGTTTGGGCCTTTGCCAATCCCGGCGACGACGGCTCGCTCGTCGGCGCGGTGACCGGAACGAGCTGGGATCTCGTAACGACCTTCCCGACCATGGAGGACTTCTACGCAGAGGCGGTTGCGAAATATTCCGGCGATGCTGAGGCGTTCTACGGTGTAGAGGCGGTCGACCCCGCCGCGATTTCAACGCTGGCGCAGGCGCAGGGCGATTTTGTCTCCGCCGAGGCGAAGGCAGACCCCGAAATGGCGGGTGGCGTGCCGAACATCGCCGGCATTCGCAAGATTGACGCAAACACCGTCGATGTGCAGATGCAGGGTTACGACGCCTCCGCCGTCTACACGATCTGTGGACTCTACATTACCCCGCTGCACTATTACAGCGACGCGGCGCAATATGACTACGAGAAGAACATGTTTGGCCATCCCTTTGGCGATCTCTCGCTCGTGCAGGCAAAGACGAATCAGCCGATGGGCGCGGGTCCCTACCGCTTCGTGAAATACGAAAACCGCATCTGTTACTTTGAGGCGAACGAGTATTTTTACAAGGGCGAGCCGAAGATCAAGCAGGTGCAGTACAAGGAGACCATCGACTCCGAAATCATCGCCGGGCTTGCCGCGGGGACGATTGACATTGGCAGCCTCAACGGCTCAAAGAAGAACTTTGAGGAGATCAAGGGCTACAACGCCAACGGCAAAATCTCCGGCGAACAAATCGTTACCTCAAAGGTGGACTTCCCCGGCTACGGCTACATCGGCCTGAACGCAAGAGCCATTATGGTGGGAAACGATTCCGGAAGCGCGCAGTCCAAGGCACTACGCAAGGCAATTGCCACCGTGCTGGCGGTCTATCGCGATGTGGCATACGAGAGCTACTTCGGCGAGGCCGCGTCGGTGATCCAATACCCGATCTCGAATACCTCCTGGGCGGCGCCGCAGCCGACGGACGAGGGCTACCGCGTTGCGTTCTCCGTCGATAAGGACGGCAACGACATCTACAAACCCGGCATGACGCAGGAGGACAAATACGCCGCGGCGCTGCAGGCGGCAATCGGGTTCTTCCAGGTGGCGGGATATAAATATGACGAAACAACCGGAACGCTCCTCTCCGCGCCGGAGGGCGCGAAGCTGCGCTACGACGCGGTGATCAGCGGCAACGGCACGGGCGACCACCCGACCTTTGCGGTGCTCACGGACGCGGCCGCCGCGCTTGGCACCATCGGCTTTGAGCTCAAGATCAACGACCTGACAGACTTTTCGGTGCTCTCGGACATGATGGGCGCGGGCACGCAGGAAATCTGGTGCTCCGGTTGGGAAGCGGCGATTGACCCGGATCTCTACCAGATCTACCACAGCTCCGGCATCGTCAACAAGGGCGGTTCGGACTCGAACTACTACAACATCGACGATCTACCGCTCGACCAGCTGCTCGTGGACGCGCGCAAGAGCGACGACCAGGCCTACCGTAAGGCAATCTACCGCCAGGCGCTGGACGTGATTGCCGACTGGGCGGTGGAAGTGCCGGCGTATCAGCGGCAGAACTGCACGGTGTTCTCGCCGGAGCGGATCAATCTGGATACGCTCACGCCGGACATCACGACGCAGTGGAACTGGGACAAGGAGATTGAACGGCTCGAAATGAAGTAGAGCCGGTAACGGGAAACGACTGAACTTTGCGCTCGCCGCGGTTTTTTGGCGGGCGCAAAGTTCCTGTTTTTTTATGGGGGAAGACGGGGATATAACCCGCGTTTCCGACAAAGAAACCCGTTCAAGAGGGCGATATGGCGAAATACATTGTTCGAAGATTGCTGCTCGGCGCGGTCATCGTGTTTCTTGGCGCGATGGCGGCGTATTTCGTCATTCGCCTGCTGCCAACCACGTTTGTCGAGCGCATGGCGCGCCAGCTCAGCGCGCAGCCGGGCGCAAGGAGCTACAACGAACTGCTCGCCCAGCTGAATCAAATGTACGGCCTCGACGGGCCGATCTTGAAGGGGTTCTTCCGCTGGTGCGGTTACGCGCTGCGCGGGGACTTTGGGGAGTCCTGGAAGTTTCACCAGCCGGTGGTGCAGAAGTTTGGCAGCGTCATCTGGTACACGGTTGGAATCAACTCGTTCACGCTCGTGTTGCAGGCGGTCATCGGCATTCCGCTTGGCATTCTCGCCGCACGCAGGCAATACCGCTTTGCGGACTACGCGGTCTCGGTTGCCGCGCTGGCAGGCATCTCGCTGCCCGCGTTCTTTCTCGCGGCACTGCTCAAATACATCTTTTCCATTCAACTGGGCTGGTTCGATCTCTACGGTTTGGTCGGGCGCATGCACGAGCAGATGACCTTCTGGCAGCAGGCGCTCGACGTGGGCGCGCACCTCGTGCTGCCGGTCGTTACGTTGACCGCGATTTCCGTCGGCGGGTTGATTCGCTACACGCGCACAAACATGCTCGAGGTGCTGAATGCGGACTATATCCGTTATGCGCGGGCAAAGGGCGTGCCGGAGCGGGTCGTGATTCGCAAACACGCGTTTCGGAATACGCTGTTGCCGCTGATCTCCTATTCGAGCTATTTGCTGCCCGCGCTGTTTGGCGGCTCCATGATCACGGAGACGCTGTTTCAAATCCCCGGCGTCGGGTACATTGCCTATCAGGCCGTCACGCAGGGGGACATTCCCTTTGCGATGTTCTATCTCGTATTCTTACTGATTCTCACGCAGGTTAGCCTGCTTGCTGCGGACATTCTGTACGCGGCGGCAGACCCGCGCGTCCGAATCCGCTGAGGGGGCAACGCATGGAACAAAATCAGCTAGCCTCCGTTCAAACACAAAACCAGCGAGAGCCGCGAAAGACACGCGTGTATTCGCCGCGCGCACTTTTGCTGCGCCGTTTTTTTCGCAACCCTCTCGCGGTGATTGGGCTCGGTATTCTCGCGTTCATGCTCGCGTTTTCGTTTCTCGGCGGGCTGCTTTCGCCGTATTCGCAGTCACAGGTGTTCCGGCGGGAGGAGATGGTCTGGCAGGCGTATGCGCAGGGTACACGCAACGCGGGGCTGCAGCTCACGAACCGCCCAGACGCTGATTTCTCGCAGGCGGCGTTTGCGGAGGCGGTGCTCGCCGTGTCGAAGGCGGAGGATGGCTTCTCCTACGCAGGGCAAGCCTACACGCTGACGCAAGCGGGCGAGGGTTTTTACACGATTGGCGCTTCCGTTGCGGTGGCCGAGGCGAGATTGCTGGCCAATCGTTTCTCGATTGCTCCGGTGGAGGGCTCCGGCGCGCTGTCGCCGTCGTTTGTCGCGGCGGCGCAGGCGGCGATTGAAAATAGGCAAACGGGCTTTTCGCTCGACTGGATAAGCTACACGGTGGAATCGCAGGGCAAGACGTTTGTCGTTCGCCGGAGCAGCACGGTCGCGCTGGCGACGACGCGCGTTTACGACCCGGCCGACGAGGCGGTTCGCGCGCTCGTCGAGGGATTTGCGTTCCGCTTTGCCTGCGAAAGCGCACTGGCGGCTGGGCAGAGCTCGTTCGACTGCGATGGCGCGTCCTATGTGCTGAAACAGAACGGCGCGGAGTTGCTTGTCTTGCGCGCGGGCACGGAGCAGGCGGTCTGTGCCATTTCGGATATCCGCGTGTCCCCGACGGCGGGCGGCGCGGAACTGCCCTATTCGTTTAACGAGGCGTTTCGAGCCGCGATTCGCGCGGAGTTACCGAGTTTTACCATTAACGATGATTCTGGCGAGATAAAGGAGTACCGCGTGGAGCGCGGAAACAACAACTACACCGCGCGCGTGCTGACCAGTTCCCCCGTGATTGCGCTCTACGAATCCCCCGGCGCGGCGCACCCGCTCGGTACGGACGGAAACGGCATGGATGTGCTGACGCGGCTCATGTACGGCGGGCGGATTTCGCTACTGGTCGGGTTTACCGTTGTGCTGATTCAGCTCGTGCTCGGCGCGCTGTTGGGCGGCGTCTCCGGTTATTTCGGCGGTTGGGTCGATCTGGTTCTCATGCGCGCTGTCGATCTCGTGAACAGCGTTCCGTTCTATCCGCTCGTAATCATCCTCGGCGCGGCGCTCGACCAGCTCGAAATAGAGCCGGTACATCGCATCTTTCTGCTGATGGCGCTGCTCGGCGTTCTGGGGTGGACGGGCATTGCGCGCGTCGTGCGCGGGCAGGTGCTGTCCCTGCGCGAGCAGGAGTTTTTGCTCGCGGCGGAGGCAACGGGCATTCGCGCTTCGCGAAGAATCCTGCGGCACCTCTTGCCAAGCGTAATGCCGTTGATGATCGTTCAGGCGACCATAAACCTCGGCGAGATCATCCTAACGGAGGCGACGCTTTC
This sequence comes from Christensenella sp., assembly GCA_034927595.1. Taxonomy (GTDB): domain Bacteria; phylum Bacillota; class Clostridia; order Christensenellales; family CAG-138; genus UBA7703. The sequence goes on along the minus strand of JAYFPQ010000099.1, from coordinate 5,674 downwards.
GTTTCTGGGGCTGGGCGTAAAGTATCCGCTGGCCTCGTGGGGCAGCATCGTCAACGCCGCGACGGATGTCCACGTGATGACGAATTACTGGTTCGTCTGGATTCCGGCGGGGTTGTTGATTGTTTTGACCGTGCTGGGGTTCAACTTTGTCGGGGACGGGCTGAGGGACGCATACGACCCCCGCAGGAAACGGTAGGGCGCGCCATGATTTGGTTCAACCGAACACAGCCGAAGATTTCGCTTCCGCCCGCGTCCGTAACGGCACGGGTGCGCGCGCGCGCGGAAAAACGGCTGCTGCGCCAGCTAGAGCGGCAGAACCGCCGCAGGGACGCGCAAGCGTCCGCCTGCCAAACACAGATGCAGCAACCCGACCACGTGCTGGAGGTCGACCGATTACAAAGTTGGTTCTGGACGGAAGCGGGGATTCTCAAGGCCGTGGACGGCGTGTCGTTTTCCATCGCCAAGGGGCAAACTGTCTGTTTGGCAGGCGAGAGCGGCTGCGGAAAGAGCGCGTTGGGGTTGTCGCTGATGCGCCTGCTCCCGCGCCCGCAGGGACAGATTGTTGGCGGCGCGATACGGCTCGACACCGGCGCGTACGTTTGCGACATCGTCCGCGCGCCGGAGCGCACGCTGGAACAGATTCGCGGAAACGCGGTGTCTTTGATCGTTCAGGAACCGGCGACCAGCCTCAACCCCGTGCTTCGCGTCGGGGAGCAGATTCTAGAGCCGATACGGCTGCACCAGCCGGAGTTGACCTCAGCCGAGGGAAAGGCGCGCGTGCTGGAGCTGCTGGAGCAGGTCGGCATTGCCAATGGCGCGGGCGTATTTGCGCAATACCCGCATACGCTCTCCGGCGGCATGCGGCAGCGCGTGATGATCGCGATGGCGCTCGCCTGCAATCCTAAGTTGCTTCTCGCGGACGAGCCGACCACCGCGCTCGACGCGACGATTCAGGCGCAGATTCTCGACCTGCTGCGCGAGTTGCAGCAAAAGACCGGCGTTTCAATTTTGCTGATGACGCACGACCTTGGCGTTGCCGCCGAACTGGCGGATCGCGTCGTGATTCTCTACGCGGGGCGCGTGGTCGAGCAGGGTACGGCGGACGACGTGCTGCAGCACCCGGCGCACCCGTACACGATGGGCCTGCTGGAGTCCAACCGGCTCACTGGACGCGAGCGGGGCAAGCTCAGCAGCATTACAGGCGCGGTGCCGGAGGCGATTAACCGACCGGATCGCTGCTCTTTTTACGAACGCTGCGCGCTGCGCCTGCCAGTTTGTGCGGGCGGCTACCCCGATGAGGTTTGCGTTTCGCCCTCGCATACGGCGAGCTGCTACCGCTGCGGTACCGGAGGCGAACCGAAATGAACGAGCAAAGGAAAGCGCCAAACGAGATATTGGTTGAGGCAAAGGACTTACGAACGGAATTTCCCGTTCGTTCGGGCGTGTTCGGGCGCCAGAAAGGGACAATTCGCGCCGTGGACGGCGTGAGTCTGTCGATTGCGCGGGGCACGACGCTGGGGCTCGTCGGCGAGAGCGGCTGCGGAAAGACCACGCTGGGCAAGACGCTGCTGCGCCTTTGCGAAAAGACCTCGGGCGAGGTGCGGTTTGCCGGGCAGGATCTCTTTGCGTTGAATCGCGAGGAGCTGCGGCGGCTCCGCCCGAAGATGCAGATCGTCTTTCAGGACCCGTTTGCGAGCCTGTCCCCGCGAATGCCCATAGGCGAGATCATCGGCGAGGCGGTGCGCGAGCACAAGATTGTCGAGCGCGCGGCGTACCAAGCGTACATCGACCGCGTGATGCTTTCCTGCGGGCTCCAGCCGGAGCAGAAGAACCGCTATTCGCACGAGTTTTCCGGCGGACAGCGGCAGCGGATTGCGATTGCGCGGGCGCTCGCGCTCCAGCCGGAGTTTGTGGTTTGCGACGAGCCGGTTTCCGCGCTGGACGGCTCCGTTCAGGCGCAGATTCTCAATCTGCTGTCGAACCTGCAACAGGAGTTTGGACTCACGTATCTGTTCATTTCGCACGATTTGTCCGTTGTGGAGCACGTTACGGACACGCTCGGCGTCATGTATTTAGGCCAGATTGTGGAATTCGGAACGGCGAAGGACGTCTTCGAGCGCCCGCTGCACCCCTATACCCGCGCGCTGTTTTCGGCAATTCCCTCGCTCGACCCGGCGGCGCGGAGCAAACGAATTCTGCTTGAAGGCGGGCTTCCGTCTCCGGCGAACCCACCCGAAGGCTGCCGCTTTCACCCGCGCTGCAAATCGTGCATGCCGATTTGCCGCCGGGTAGCGCCCGTTTGCTTTGACGCGGGCGACGGGCACACAACCATTTGCCATCTCTACGACGGGGCAGGCCGATGAAGCGGCGGGGCTGGCGCGGCGAACCGGAGGAGGACGACGGCCGCGTGATTGCGAATATGCGCGTCGAGGGCATGCCGGGGTATGCCGGTTCAACCGGCGCGCAGGAAACACAAGCGCCGCAGGAGCCGCTCAGCAAGCGTGAAACGCGCCTGATGGTGGTAGCTGGAATAAAATGGGCTCTGCTGATTTCGGCGGGGTTTGCGCTGATGCTGATTCTGTTTATCCTGTTTTGCGTAAAGGTTTGGCTTCGGTAAGAGCTCTTTGAGACCTGCAATAAAACGAATAAAATCACAAGTATAAATAGCATCGAGGCGCGGCGAACAGCCGCGTTTTTTGCTGTTCCATCCGGTCAAAAGAATAAGAAAACGTGTGTTTAGGGTGTTTCATTTCAGAAAATCAGTTCAAAAATCGACAAGTTACGACATTAATTTTTTATTGTGCAAAATGCGCACAACATTGCTCGCAGAATCCGATATGCTGATGAGAAACTAGGTTTTATCTTAAAAAGTCGCCTGAAAACAGGGCGGTTTGGTCGGTTTGTGGAAATCAGCCATAATTCGATACTTTATGACATTGAATATTCCGGCACAGTTGATACAATAATCACAAGTGAAAATATCTCTATATGATAGGAAAATAGCGCTCGATTGAATCCGCAGGTTGATTTGCCATAGATTGCTTCGATGTTGAGCCCTGATTTGGGCTGAGGAGGTAGATTGTTTATGAGGAAACGGCTTCGTCAATTCACGTTGCTTCTGCTGGCGCTTCTGGTGCTGCTGGGCAGCGGCGCGTCCCTCGCGGAGGAAAACGATGAGCAGGTAGCCGAGCAGCCGGATAAGGTGCATTTCGTACTGGTTGTCGACTGCACCGGCAGCATGGACAAAGCGGACGCGGAGGGGATGAGCGTCGCGGCGGCCGAGCTGTTTGTGGACCTGCTCCCGATGGACAACGCAACGGTTTCCATCATTTGCTTTGGTAAGCAATGGCAGGAAACCTATTCGTTTGAAAACGGCGCGCTGGACGAGATGAAACCGTTTTTGAATCAGGATGGCGCGTTCAACGATGCGTTACGTGAGGACAGCCCCTACATCACCACTCTTTGCAAGTGCGCGTCGCTCAAGAACGTAACCGAGCGCAGCGAACTGAAAAACAAGATCGAGGCGGCGGACGAACTCGTCAGCGAGAAAACGATCACGGTTGCCAACAGCGCGATGCTCGCGGCAATCGACCTGCTTAAGAGCACAAAGGTGGAGCCGGAGAACGCCTGCATCATCATGATGTCCGACGGGCGCGTTCAGTACGGCCGCCGCGAGGCGATGGACGCCGTCACGGCGATCAACCCCTACCCCTGCTACGTGCTGGAGCTGAACTACGACCAGAAGAACACGCCAACCTCCGTTGCGCACAAGCAACTGGTCAATATGGCGGCCAAGTACGACGGGGACAAGGACAGCGACCGCTACATCGAGGTCAAGAGCGCAGGGGACGTCATTCAGGCGGTGTCCGCGGCGATTGGGCGGTTCATCGACTTGCAGTCTGTCAACCCCACAAAGGTCACCGTGGCGGATGATAAGCCCGTGGAATATACGTTTACGGTTCCGCTCATGGCTTCGGAGTCAAACATCGTCGTGACGGGCAAGGGATTCCAGAAGATGATCGTGACCGCGCCGGACATGACATCCGTCACCTATGAGCGTACGAATACGGTCGATCCGAACAACACCTTTATCCGCAACCTCGATAAATACGCCGTGCTCAAGATGAGCCGTCCGCTGGCGGGTAAATATAAGGTAAGCATATACGGCGAAACCGGCACCAACGTCTATGTGCACGCAATCTCCGCAACGGAGCTCAACTTTGTGCTCCGCGCGACCGGCTATGAGCCGGACTCCCGCGATACATGGCTCAAAAACGACGTCATCAAGTTTACCGCCGGGTTGGAGGACGAGTCCGGCGTCGTACCGGGCGCGGATTATTACCCGCTGAAGACGGCAAAGATTACGATTACCAACGAGAACACCAAGCAGCAGGGCGAACCAATCGAAGGCACGTCGGGGCCAAACGGATACACCTGGGAGATTCCGCTGCAGGAGGCCGGCGCGATTGACGTTTCCGCTTACCTGTTTAGCGAGGATTTGCGCGGCGGCGGAAAGCAGAGCAACGCGCTGACCTACGCGGTCAAGAATCTGGAACTGACGCTTGGCGACGGGGAAACGCTGGGCCTTCCCGCGCAGATGTACGTCAACGAACTCTCCGGGCCGATCGACGTGTCGAAGGTGTTTGTCAATCCGGACAGCGACAAGGTAACGTACGCCGTCACTTGCAAGGACGAAAACGGCGTTTCGGGCAATATGGACGTGAAAACGACGGAACCGGGCGTCATAACACTTCTTATGCCCGATCGCGGCGGCCAGTTCACCGGCACGCTGAGCGCACGGGACGACAACATGCAGCAGCCGATTTCGATTGACTTCTCGATTGAGGTCGTGAACCGCCCGATCCGTGTGAGTAAGGAATTGAGCCTGGAAACCATCATGATCGGTCAGCCGACCTGGCTCGGCGGCAAGTCCAATACGCTTACCTATGCGCTGGGCGAGTGCTATCAGGACCCGGACAATCTGCCGCTGAACTACCAGCTCACGATGGGAAAAACGGACGACCCGAACGTTTCGATTGTGCTCGATGGCGAGAATCTGATCGTTCAGGCGAAGGACAAAGGCAGCGAACGCGCAACGCTGCTCGTGACCGACAGCGGTGGGGATACGCACGAGGTGCAGCTCAACGCGCGGGCGGAGCATTGGCTGGTTGTGCTGTTTGAGCAGAACCTGAAATACATCCTGATGGCGCTTGGGCTTCTGATTTTGATCCTCATCGCGCTCAGCCTCCGCCGCGTGAAGGGCGGCTGGTACATCAGCATTCGCGGTGCGGGCGGAAGCGAACCGGTCAACATGCGCTATGCCACACTGACCTCGCAGAAGACGCTCCGAAAACCGGTCATCAGCCTGAGCAGCATTCTGTATTGCTCAAGGGATATGAACGACGACGAAATGGCGAGCCTGCCGGACTTGAGCTACGTGACGAAGTACCCCAAGCTGTACGGGAGTCTGATTGGCAGTCGCGTCGTTGTAAAGGGCTTGGACAAGAAACGCTCCAATGCGGAAGTGCGCCTAGGTGACAAGGTGCTTGGCACCGGAAAGAAGAGCGTTGTATTGAAGCCCGGACAGAATCTGGAATTGCGATATTCCAACGGCATGGAAGACGTGCTCAACGTCAGGATTGAACGAGAGTAAAACGGCATAGATCGGGAGACG
>JAYFPQ010000027.1:0-5356 GCA_034927595.1 Christensenella sp. | reverse complement strand
AAAAGCTCTGCACCGTGGAAACCCTGATCAAAGCGCTCCAGGCAAACTGGAAGGGCTACGAAATCTTGCAGGCGCTGGCGAAGAACCGCGCGCCGAAATACGGGCGGGACGACGACGCGGCAGACGCGCTCGCGCTTCGCCTGATGCAGGACTGGTCGGACATCGTCTGGCGCTATAAGACGAAGTCGACCAACGCGCAGTTCCGCCCCGGCATGCTGAGCTGGAACTACTGGATCGGCTCCGGCTTCATCCTCCCCGCCACGCCGGACGGGCGCGCGCGCGGACAGTTCCTGAGCAACGCCATCTGCCCGGTCAACGGCGCGGACACGAACGGCCCGACCGGAAACGCAAACTCCGTCGGAAAGGCGCTCGGCGGGCGCAGCGAGTTTGGCGAAGTGAAGAATCTGCTGCCCAACGGCGCAAGCCATACGATTACGCTCTCGCCCTCGCTGATGCGGGACGCGGAGCGGCGCGAAAAGCTCAAGGCATTTTTGCGCGGCTACATCCACAACGGCGGCACCGCGTTACAGATTAACATTCTCGACGCGGAGACGCTCAAGGACGCACAGCTGCACCCAGAGAACTACCGCAACCTGCTCGTTCGTATTACGGGTTACAACGCGTATTTTACGAGCATTGGCCGCGAACTCCAAAACGAAATTATCGCAAGGGAAAGTCACAACCGGTATTGATATGACAATGATTCGTTACCTCGATATTCAGCGAATGTCCAGTGAGGACGGCCCCGGCCTTCGTACAACCATCTTTTTCAAGGGCTGCTCCCTCGCCTGCGCCTGGTGCCATAACCCGGAAAGCATCGCAAAGAAGTTTCAGGTGCACTGGCTCTCAGCCCGCTGCATTGGCTGCGGCAGCTGCGACAACGTTTGTCCAAACGGCGCGCTCAGCCGCGACGAGGAAGGCGTGCACATTGACCGAAGGCTCTGCGCGGGCTGCTGCAATTGCGTTTCCGCCTGCCCCGCCCTCGCGCTGGAGTGCAAAGGGATTGACGCGGAGCCGGAAGCGCTCTGTCACGAGCTCGTTAAGGATAAGGCCTATTTCGGGCGCGACGGCGGCGTTACCCTCTCCGGCGGAGAAGCACTGCTCCAAGAGGGCGCAATCGAGCTCCTTCGCCTGCTCAAGGCGGAAGGAATTCAAACCGCGCTTGATACCAGCGGAATGGTCTTTGCCGAGCAGCTCGAAGCGGCGCTGCCTTTCACGGACATTCTGCTCTATGATCTCAAGCTGATGAACGACGCGGAGCACCAGCGCTGGACGGGTCGTTCCAACGCGCTGATTCTGCGAAACCTCGGCACGGCGGCGCGCTGGGCAAAGGGAAACGGCAGGCTCTGGATTCGAACGCCAATCATCCCCGGCGCGACGGACTCCGAGGAGAACATCCGCGCCATCGGCGAGCGCATCGCCGCCATTGGCGGGGCGGAACGCTGGGAGCTCTGCGCGTTTAACAACCTCTGCATCGATAAGTACAAGCGTCTGGACATCGACTGGGCGTTTCAGAATACGCCTCTCGTGTCTAAGCCGCACATGGAGGAACTGCTCGCAGTTGCGCGGAGTACCCGCGCCAGCGAGGACATCCGCGCGACGGGCGCGCTACGACAGGAGGATTAGTGTAACATGAAACCTTCCTACTTTTCGACCATCGACCCCGCGTCGATCAAAATGATGGACTGCGACAGCAAGGTTGGCGTACTTGCCACCGAGGACGAGCGCGGATATCCGCATCTGTCGTTCATCTCTTCCATTCAGGCGCTCAACGAGCAGGCGCTCACCTTCGGCCAGTTTTCCGCGGGGTTGAGCAAGCGCTTGATTCTGGATCATCCGCGCGTCGGCTTTCTCGTGCTCAGCGCAGACAAGCGATACCTAAGCGGCAACGCGACGTATACGCACTCTGCAAACACCGGCAAAGAGTTTGACCTCTACAACAACAAGCCGCTCTTCCGCTACAACTCCTATATGGGGTTCTATCGCATCTTCTATCTGAATCTGGAGCGAATCAGCGCGCTCAAGCCGCTCCCGATGGGCGCGATCATCGTCGGCGCAATTTTTTCCCGTATCAAAGCGCTGTTCGTTCGCAAGAGCGAGAAAGGCGCGCTGCCCTACGTTGGGCAAACGCTCTTTTCCGAGCTGGACTCGCTAAAATTTCTCTGCTATTACGACGCGTCCGGCGAGGCGGTGCTGCTACCCGTCGTGCAGGCGACCAGCGCGGGGGCGGATCGCATTGCGCTTAGTGGCATTCCCTTTGGACGCGCGCTTCGGCAGATTCCCGACGGCGCGAAGGTTTCGATTCTCTGCCTCAACCTCAAGATGGAGAGCGTGCTGGTCAAAGGACTCTACAGCGGCGGCGTGCTGGAGATTGAACGAGTCTACAACTCCATGCCACCCAAGATGGAATACGTCTATCCGCGTTCGGAGACGATTTCCCCCGTTCACGATTTCTAAGTTTTGAACCAAAACACACAAACGGAGCACGACATTGTGCTCCGTTTTATCGTGTGCCATCCATCGGCTGTTTTACTTTGGTCAGCTGCTCTGTTGCAGATAACGCGCAACCGTGTAGAGGAACTCTTTATTCCCCGGCGGGTCCTTGCCGCGGTTGATGAAGAGCTGATCCAGCCGCTTCTGGTTGCCATAGTTCCAGATGGCCTTGATCTCTTCGCGAACGTTCCGCTCGATACGCGCAGGTTTGGTGCCGCAGCGCTCCGCAACCTTCGGGTAGAGCACTCGTGTTGTGCTTGTCACCTGTTCTTCCTGCATGATCAGCTCGAGCGCGATCGCCATCTGAACATAGCCGAGTCTCCCCGTCGGTGCACCAAGTCTTAGTAGTTCCTGATCGATCCTTGCATTCACACGTGTTTCCTCCCAATCGATTTTCACCCTAAATCAGACATTAATCTACAAAAAAGGAAAATACAATGGTTCCGCTATTCTTCGAGATAAAACTACATTATTCGCGTTTATTCGATTAATAGTATATACATCACCTTTCTTCTCGACAAGTATCACGCGTTAATATTTAGCAATTAAGCTTGAATATTTACTATTGTAATATGTTTCAGTCAAAAATAATAAAAACTATATCCTTAGTATAAAACAGCTAAATCTCGTTTCGTTTGCAGTACGGAACGCGTTTTTTCCACGTCGTTTGATTGCTTGTTTTTCATGGGCATGATAGAATATTTAGCAGATAATCAACGTTTGTCGTTTGATTGAATTTTGAACGGGAGGTTTGTGCGTATGCTCTGGACACTGAAAAAAATCTGGTATCGCGTCTTTCAATTCGTGCTCACGTCCGCCATGTACCTCATGCCCTGGCGCCAGCCGGAACTCATCACCGGCGCGGGCAGCATCAAGCAGCTCCCCTCCTTCATTCGCAAAAAAGGCATCAACCATGTATTGATCGTAACCGATGCCGTGCTGCACCGCATCGGCCTGCTCAACTCGCTCTTCGCCGCCTGTGACGAAGCCGAGTTGACCTATACGCTCTTCGACGGCGCGGAGCCGAACCCCTCAATCGAAAACATTGAGGACGCACGCAAGCTCTATGTCGACAACAAGTGTCAGGGCATCATTGCTTTTGGCGGCGGTTCGTCCATGGACTGCGCAAAGGCCGCGGGCGCGCGCGTAGCCAAGCCCCGCCAGAGCGTCGCCCAGATGGGCGGCACGCTGCGCGTGCTCAAACGAATCCCGACCATTTTCGCCGTGCCGACCACCGCGGGCACCGGCTCCGAAACGACGATTGCCGCCGTGGTGACCGACCGCGCGACGCATCATAAATACGCAATTCAGGATCTTTGCCTGATTCCGCGCTACGCCGTGCTCGACCCGGAACTCACCATCGGCCTGCCGCCGCACATTACGAGCACCACCGGCATGGACGCGCTGACGCACGCCGTCGAAGCCTACACGAACCTCTTCGCGCCAAAGAGTACGGATCGCCTCGCGGAGCAGGCGGTGCAGCTCATTTTTGACAATCTGGAAAAGGTTTACAAGGATGGAACCGATCTGGCCGCGCGTTACAACATGCAGCTCGCGTCCTTCTATGGCGGAGCGGCGTTTACGCGCGCCTGCGTCGGGTATGTCCACGGTGTTGCGCATACGCTCGGCGGCCTCTACGGCACGCCACATGGCCTCGCGAACGCGGTGATTCTGCCCTATGTGATGGAAGCGTTCGGCCCCGCCGTCTACCACAAGCTCGCCAAGTTAGCCGACATCGTTCACATTCAAGGCAAGGACGACGAGGAGAAGGCAAAGGCGTTTATCCGCGAAATCCGCCGCATGAACGCGGACATGAAGATTCAGGATAAGTTCGACTTCATTCAGGATACGGATGTGCCGCAGATGATCAAGTGGGCCATGAAGGAAGCGAACCCCATCTACCCCGTACCTGTCCTTTGGCATCAGCCGGAATTCCAGGCGCTGATTGCGCGCATTCGCGCCTAAGTCTACGCATGCTGGACGAGCGATACGAACGGCAAACACTGCTGCCGGAGATTGGCGAAGCGGGGCAACGGAAGCTACTCGCGTCCTCCGCGCTGGTGGTCGGCTGCGGCGGACTTGGCTCCACCCTGCTCTACTGCCTCTGCGGCATGGGCGTTGGGCGAATCGGGTTTTGCGACGGGGACGTCGTTTCCCGCAGCAATCTTAATCGCCAGTTTCTGCACGGTGTTTCCGACATCGGACGCAACAAAGCGCAGTCCGCCTATGAAAAGCTCTCGGCGTTCGCCCCGGAGCTCACGTTGGGGCCCTATGATTTCTTCCTGACCGAGGAGAACGCGATCGAGATTGTCTCCCGTTACGATGTGGTCGTGCTCGCGGTGGACTCGCTCCCGGCGCGATTGACGGTCAACCGCGCGTGTGTGCAAGCGGGTAAGCCGCTCATCGACGGCGGCATACACGGCCTACGCGGAACGCTGCTGACCGTTCGTCCGGGCAAGACCGCCTGTCTTGCCTGCCTGTATGGCGAGAAACACCCTCCCAAGAAGAAGATTCCCAGTTTCGCGCCGGTGGTCTCCTGCATCTCCGCGTTGGAAGCGCAGAGCGCCGCAAATGTACTGCTCGACCTGCCAAACCCGACCGACGGACGGCTGCTGCTATTTGACGGAGCGTCGCTCACCACCGAATTCGTCTCTATTGATCGCAAACCAAGCTGCCCCGTCTGCGGACAATAATCCTACCAATCACAAAACAGGGATACGGATTGAACTGAACCCCAGAAAACGGACATTGAAAGAAAAGGGCCTCCTATCGTAGGATAAAGCGATAGGAGGTTTTTGTATGGGAAAACAATTTGGGCAAGAGATTTTACCGAAGGTACTGGAATTAAAAGAGCAAGGATATA
>JAYFPQ010000098.1:0-15004 GCA_034927595.1 Christensenella sp. | reverse complement strand
ACTCGCTTTCATTTTCGCCAAAAAGGAATCCACCCATTTGGGTGGAGTCCTTTTTGGCGTCCCCGGCGCGATTCGAACGCGCGGCCTTTCGCTTAGGAGGCGAACGCTCTATCCTGCTGAGCTACGGAGACCGGTATGCGGTTGTGGCGCGCGTTTGGCGCGGCAAGGGAAATTATACCGAAGCGATTGTGCGCTTGTCAACCAAGTCGGAAACGAACTCCGCGCAGCGCGCGGCGACGAACTCCTTCTCCGGCCCGTAGGTGCAGCCGTGCGGCGAATGCTCAAACTCCGCGAGATCCACGCTGGGTACGTTGACCGCGCCGGAGCAGAAGATTTCGATGCTCGCGGGATCGACCTTGTCGTCCCCGGCAGCGGCGATGAGCAACGTCGGGCAGTCGATCTTTGCGAGGTTCTTACGCAGCTTTCGCGCAAGGCGGCTCAGATCGACGAGTTTCTTCGTCGAAAGACCGCCGTACATCTGCGCGTAGAGATTATCGCCCCAAACGGGCTTGCCGTCCCGTCCTTCCGGATACCCGACGACAGGCAAAATCGGGCTGAGCGCCTTGGCGACGCGCAGGTAGCGCTTCATCTTGATGGGTGTGCAAATCAGCACGAGTCCATCGAGATGCTGCTCCTCCGCGAGCAACCCGCAGAGAATGCCGCCGAGCGAGAGGCCGAGCGCGTAGACCTGCTCACAGCCCTCGTCCTTGAGCTTTTGATACGCCGCGCGGATTCCTTCGACCCACTGCTTGCCCGTGGAGGCGTTCTGCGCGCGGACGGTTTCGCCGTGTCCGGGAATGGTCGGCGAGACGACCGTATACCCTTTGGCAATCAGCGCGTCCGCCACGACGCGGACGTTCGCGGGCGTACCACCAATACCATGCAGGGTAATACAGCCAACCGTGTTTCCCTTATGAAACAGCGGCTGGGACAGGTCGTCGTCAAACGGCGGACGCTGATCGAGCACGCGCTTGTCCGGCAGATAATCCTTGAGCGCTTCGAAGATGGAAGGCATGGGCGGTTTCCTCCTTCAGCCGAGTCCGTTTCGATTACAGCAGCTTCTTCGTCTGGCGGTAGACATCCCCCGAACCGACGGTGACGACGAGGTCGCCGTCTTCGGCGTGTTCGTCCAGATACAGCCGGATCTCCTCAAACGTCGGAATATAGACGGCGTTGCGCTTCGTTTCGTTGATTGCGGCAACCATATCCCGCGCGTGAACGATGCCGGTGTCCTTTTCGCGCCCGGGGTAGATGTCCGGCACGAGCACGCAGTCCGCGTCCGTAAAGCAGGTCACGTTCTCGCAAAACAGCGTGCGCGCGCGCGTATAGCTGTTGCACTGGAAGACGCAATAGAGCTTCTTGTGCGGAACGCGCTTTGCGGCGTCCAGCGTTGCGCGAATCTCGCTGGGATGGTGTCCGTAATCGTGAAACACCTTCACGCCGTTGCGCTCGCCATAGTACTCAAAGCGGCGGCGCGTGTTCTGGAAGGCATGCAGCGCCTGCGCGACCACGCCGAACGGAACCTTCAGCCGGTCGGACACCGCAATTGCCCCCAAAGCGTTGACGATGTTGTGCATGCCGGGCACCGAGAGCTGCACGCGCCCCAGCGGCTCGCCGCGGCGGACAACGTCGAACCCCGCGTTGCCAAGCGCGTCGAAGGTCACGTTTGCGGCGGTATAATCCCCGCCCTCCAGGCCGTAGGAAATGACGGTATGCTTGGACGCCTTTGCCAGCGCGCGAACGCGAAAATCGTCCGTGCAGGCGACAAACACGCCATCCTCCGGCAACAGCGCCAGAAAGCGCTCAAACGCGGCGTAGATCGCGTCGATGTTTTCGTAATAATCGAGATGGTCGTCATCAATGTTGTTGATCAGCGCAATGGTCGGTTTCAGCGTCAGAAAGCTTTCGACGTACGCGCAGGCTTCCGTCACAAACAGGTCCCGCTTGCCAACGTGCACGCCGCCCGCGAGAAACTCCACGTAGCCGCCGACATGAATCGTGGCCTCCGTCTTCGCGCGGTCATTGATGATGGCGAGCATCGAGGTGATGGTTGTCTTTCCGTGGCAGCCCGCGATGGCGACCACCTCCGGATAGCGTTCGCTGATCTGCCCGAGCGCGACGCTGCGCTCCAGCTCCGGTATGCCTTTTTCCTTGGCGAGCACGCGCTCCGGATTTTCCGGCTTGATCGCAGCGGAATAGACCACCAGATCCGCGTCCTCCACGTATTCGCCAGTGTGCCCAATTGAGTAGCGAATGCCCTCGTGATCGAGTAAGTCCGTAAACTGCGTACGCTCGCGGTCGGAACCGGTGACCGTGTGCCCCTGCGATTTCAGAATCAGCGCGAGGCCGTTCATGCTGCAGCCGCCAATGCCGATCATATGGATGCGCTTTGCGTCGTCGATGTGTGCCATATCTGTTCGTTCTCCGTGTTTTCCTCAGAATCAGTTTATTATACGCCTTTTGGTCGGGCTTTCGCAACGCCGCTTGACCGCGCCGACGGAAAGGCATATCATCGAACTATCAGAAGCGAATCCAGAAGGAGCGTTTGTCGTATGCTCTATGCGTTTTCAGAGGGCTGCAAACCGATTTCCCTCACCGAGATCGATGAAAACTGCCTGACGGCGGGCGTCGTTTCGCTCGCGGAGTTTCGCGAGAGCTTTGCCGCGCGCTTCGGCTTTGCACAGGCGGCGATCGAGGCGACGGAACAGGCAGACACGCACTTTCGTTCGACGATTGACGTCACGGATGGGCACCTCTTCTGCGTCGTATCCCTGCGCGACGTGGCAAACGTCTATGGCGCGCGCGACCGCGTCGGCCTGATCGTTCGCAAGAACCTGCTGCTGCTCGTTTCCATTAAGGACGACGACGGCAGCATTCCGCTCGCGTTTGAAGAGGCAACGCACCGCGTGAACCCGAAGTCCGCGTCGATGGAGCGGCTGATCTGCATGTTCTTTGAGCTGCTGCTCGCGGACGACGGCAGCGACCTCGAGAGCTACGACAACCAGATCGCGATGATGGAGGGCCAAATTGAAACCGGTGAAACCGGCAAGCACTTTAACGGCGAAATCCTTTCGCTCCGGCGGCGGCTGCTGATCATCCGTAACTACTATGAGCAGCTGCTCGACATCTTCGACGCCATGGTCGAGAACGAGGCGGATCTGTTTTCCGAGCACCGGCTGCACTATTTTCGCGCCATGCGGGACAAAATCGCCCGCCTTTCCGCAAACGCGCAACTGTTACGCGACAGTCTCGTTCAGGTTCGCGAGGCATACATGGCCGCGCTGGACTACAACGCGAACCGCATTATGAAGGTGTTTACCGTGGTGACTACGGTCTTCATGCCGCTGACGCTGCTAGTCGGCTGGTATGGCATGAACTTCAAGTTTATGCCGGAGTTGACGAGCATCTACGGCTATCCCGCCGTGATTTTGCTCAGCGTCGTGATCGTGATCGTCAGCTTTATCTTCTTTAAACGAAAGAAACTGCTCTAGCGCACCAATCGATAAAAAGCAAATCTAACGAAAGAAACTGCTCTAGCGCACCAATCAAAACATAGCAAAACCGCCGGATTGCTCCGGCGGTTTTCTTTCGTTCGTTCAGTGATTTGCGAGAAACGGTAGCATCCAAACCGACGGATTCGGAATCATGTGCCCGACGCCGTGCAGCAGATGGATCTCGGCCTGCGGAATATGCGCGCGCACCGCGGCCTCGCCCGCCTGCGTGTCAAGTAGGTCGTCCGCCTCGCCCGCGACATAGAGCACCGGCATGGTCAGCTTTTCCAGCGCCTCGCCGGAGAACACCGGCAAGGGGACGGAAATCGGGTTATAACTCGCGAGAATCAGGTTCAAAAAATCGAGAATCTCCTTCGGAATCGCTACGCCGCCGGTGACGTCCTCGTCGAAGGTCAGCTCCTCGCCCGCTTCCTCGGCGGCAGAGGCTTTCTCGAGATAGTGCCGGTTCACGTCCGCAAGGCCGCCGCTGGCAATCAGCATCAGCCGCTCCACACGCGCGGGGTAGGCGGTAGCGAACTTGAGCGCCATCCAGCCGCCCAGCGAGTTACCCGCAAGCGAAACCGTCTCCAACCCTAGCGCGTCCAGCAGAGCGGCGAGCCACTCGGAATATTCCGCGTTGTCGAGGCTCAGGCGATACTCCGCGCTGTTGCCCGCTTCGCCGGGAATGTCTGCGGCAAAAACGTGATACGCGCCCATGAGCGCGAGGATGTCGCCAAACCAGAACGCGCTGTTGGAGCACGAACCGTGCAGTAGCAGCACGGGCGGTTTTGCCGCGTCTCCCGCTTCCAGCAGAAACGTTTCGCCGTACGGCGTTTCCACCGTTCGCTTGGCAAACGGCATGCCGGACAAAAACTGGTGATACACGGCGCGAAACGCGTCCCGCTGTTCCGGGCTGTGATAAACGCTGGTCTTCATAAGATTGATCCCTCTCGTGTTATTCGGTCTGTTCCGTTTCGCCGGTCAACAGCGCGAGCGCTTCCAGCATCGCCGCGGTAAAGCGCGCGCCGCCGTAGAGCGTGACCCGAAGTTTGCGTTCCTCCGGGATGTACTGCGTATTGAGTCGGCTCGCGCCGTACTCGGCGGGCTTGCTGTTGAGCGCGGCGGTGAGCGTATTCGCGATTCGAATCGCGTCCTCCCGCTCGGCGGCGTATACGTCCGCCACGCTGGAGACGACCGTGACCGGCGCATGCTCCGGCGCGGGCGGTACGCTCTCGGTAAACACGCTCAGGTCGTGCCCGCTGACGCGCCAGGCCTTGCCAACCTTGACCGCGCGGAGGCGCCCTTCGCGAATGTACCGCTGAACGGTCTTTGGATGCATCTGTAGCAGCTCGGCAATCTGCTCGACGGTAAAATAGGTTTCCTGCATGTTTTTGTTCCTCTTGTTCCTTATATACGGAATTATAGGTAATAATATGGAACATGTCAAGGAATTTTTCGCAACGAAAAACTCCTGCGAATCATCGCAGGAGATTTGTGAAGCACATCTATGATTATGATTTTTTGGAATCGCCCCAGAAAAATCGTGCTACCATAATTTTCTAAATTATGATTTTTTTCTGGAATCTCCCCAGAAAAAGAGTGCGACCGTTCCGGGGCCGGTGTGGGAACCCACGACGGTGCCGACGCTGTTGATCATCACCTTGCCGTTGAGCTTCGGGAACTTTTCTTCGACCATCGCGGCAACGGCCTTCGCGTCCTCCATGCAGGCGGACTGCGAAATGAAGCACTTCTGGTCATAGTCCAGCCCGTGTTCCGCGTGCTGCTCCATCTGACCGACGATCTCGCGCATGATGCGCTTTTTCCCGTTGATCTTAAAGCGCGGGGTCAAATGCCCCAGCTCGTCCATATTCATCAGCGGGAAGATGTTCAGCAGCGAACCGATGGCAAACGCCGTTGCGGAGATTCGCCCGCCGCGCTTGTAGTGCGACAGGTCGGTGGAAAAGAACCAGTGATGCAGATTCAGCTTGTGATCCTCAATCCATTCCGCGGCTTCGCCCAGCGGCATGCCGGAATCGCGCAGATCCGCGAGCTTGTCCACCATCATGCCGTAGCCGGAGGACGCGCCGAGGGAGTCCACGAGAACGATCTTGCGATCCGGATACCGCTCCTTGAGCTCGTCCCGCGCGAGCAGCGCGGCGGCGTAGGTGCCGGAAAGTCCCGAAGAGAACGATAGGTGCAAAATGTCCTTGCCGTCCTTGAGAAACGGCTCGAAGAACGCAAGAAACTGCTCCGTATTGACAAGCGAGGTCGTCGGCATGGCGCCCTGTTCAATCCGTTTGTAGAACTCTTCAAACGGCATGCTCTGGCCAAGATCGTCCGGGTACTCCACCCCGTCGAATAAGAAATGGAAGCATACATAAGGAATGTTCCGTTGTTCGAAGTATTCCTTCGGCATATCGGCGGTCGAGCAGCAGGTTAGGATATACGGTTGCATGGTTTCCCTCCAAGTAAAAAGTGTAGTGTGGCGCGTAAGACCGGGTAAAACCCGATTTTCTTCACGCTCGATTAAAACGCCATGATGACGCCTTTTTCATTGGCATAGAGCGAGCTGACCCCGCGCGTCGGCAGCACGAGAATCTCCGCAAACTCGTAGCGGCGCTCAATTTCGCCCTTGAGTTCCTCCGCCATGGAAGGATTGTTGCAGTGCGTGATGACAAGGCTCTTGCCCTTTGTGGGTCTGCCGTCCGAGGCAATCGTATCCGCGAGCTTCTTGACGACCTGCTTCCAGCCCTGCACATGCGAAACGAGCGAAATGTTGCCGTCCCCGTCCGCGCCCATGATCGGGCGGATGTGCAGCGTGGAGATAATCGTCGCCGTAATGCGGTTGAGTCTGCCGTTTTTCAGCAGGTTGTCGATGTTGTCGAGCACAAAGAACGTCCGCATCTCTTTGATGAAGTTTTCGACGCGGGTAATGATTTCGGGCTTTTGCAGTCCATCGTGAATCAGTTTTCGAATTTTCATGACGATCAGCACTTCGGCGGCGGCGGCGCTGCGCGAATCGAAGACATGCACGTTTGCGCCGGTTTCCTCGGCAATCGACTTGCCGGACATGGCGCTGGCATAGGAACCGGAGAGGCTGCTCGAAAGCGTAACGGCAAAGGCGTTTGCACCCTTGAACGCGTCCGCATAGCTGCCCGGCGCGGGCGCCGCGGAACCGACGCGGCCCTTGCAGGCTTTCATCTCCGCCATAAACTGCGGCAGGTCGAGGTTGTCGTCGTCCGTAAATTCTTTTTCGGCCAAGGTAAGCGTCAGCGGAACGCTGGTGACGCCCCATTCCTGCTTCAGCTCATTGGTTAAATCACAGCAGCTGTCGGCTACGAGTTTATATTCCATTGGGCACCTCATTTCTGCAATCGGACGATTTCGATTTAAAACACAAAATCCCTTTGGTGTTGAAGAACGCCCGACGGGCGAATTGTATCAAGCTTCATTCAAGTCTGGTTCAATGAATTCTCAACGGATTCTCAACTGTGAAAATCCGGTTCGCCCGAAAACCCATTCCAAGCAGCGCTTCCGACCCATCTTTTCACACGTAGACGCGTTCTTCGCGATAAAAAAAGCCCCGCATAACGCGGAGCCGAATGCACGATTTCAAACCGGATTCAGGGCTTTGCAATCCCCGTTTCCAGCGGCAGTTGAACGGTAATCGCCGTGCCGCTGCCAACCTCGCTCTCCAGCGAGAGGCTCCCGCCGCAGAGCGTGACGATGCGCTTGACGAGCGCAAGGCCCAGACCGCTGCCCTGCCCGGTATGCGAGCGCTCGCCCTGATAAAACTTGTCGAATGCGCGTTTGATCACGTCCTCCGACATGCCGATTCCCGTGTCCCGAACGATCACGCGAACTCCGGTGCCAAAAGGACGGCAGTGGATCGAAAGCACGCCAAAGGGGTTTGAAAACTTAATCGCGTTGTCAATGAGGTTGCTCCAGACCTGCGCGAGCAGCGCCTTATTTCCGTAGAACGGCGTCGCCTCCAGATTGAGGTCGATCGCGAGGTTCTTTTCCTCCCAGATCGGCTCGTATCCCAGGAGCACGCGGCGAATCTGCTCGTCCAGCATGTACTGTTCCTTTTGCAGCACGATCTCCTGATTTTCCAGCTGCGAAAGCGAGAGAATACTCTGCGTCAGCCGCGAGAGGCGGCTTGTGTTTTCCAGAATGCGTTCGATGTAGCGCGCCTGCTCCTCCTTGCTCAGCGACTCGTCCTGCAACAGCGTTGCGTACCCTTCTATCGCCGAGAGCGGAGTTTTGAACTCATGGGAAATATTGCTCACAAAGTCGCTGCGCAGCGTCTCCGTGCTCGCGAGCTCCTTGACCATGATGTTGAAGCTGGTGGCGATCTCCTCAATCTCCTTGGCAATGCTCTTCTCCTCCAGCCGGACGGAGAAGTCGCCCTTGGAAACCTTCTTGGCCGCGTCGTTGATCTTGATGATCGGCGAGAGCATCTTGGCGGACGTATAGGCGGCGATGCCGATTCCAAGCAGGATCGAGAGCATGCCCATATAGGTGGATGAGGTCAGAATCATCGTCAGCGTGCCGATCTTCAGTTTGAGCAGAATGTAGATGATTCCGTAGGTCAGCACCATGGACGCCGTGATGATTCCGGCAATGATCACCGCGAAGATCTGCGCCGCGCGCGGGCGGGTTGTGACCTTCGGCAGTTTAAGCATGCTTTTTCACCGCCTTGTAACCGAGGCCGCGAATGGTCACGATTTCAAACTGCGCGTTCTCCTTAAACCGCTCGCGCAGGCGGCTGATGTGCACGTCCAGCGTATGCAGGTCGCTCTCGGTGTCCATACCCCAGATTTCGTCCATAATTTGCTGCTTGGTGAACACGCGGTTCGGATTGGAGAGCAGTTTGTAGAGAATGTAAAACTCCTTTTGCGGCAGTACGTTGCAGTCCCCGTCGATGCAGACGGTGAGATCGTCAAAGTGCAGTTCCGCGTTCTCGAAGCGAATCTTCTTTTCGTTGACGATCTGGGCGCGCTTGAGCAGCGCGTTGATGCGCAGAATCATTTCGTTGACGTTGACGGGCTTGACCATGTAGTCATCCGTGCCCGCCTGAAACCCGCTCGCCATGTCCTCGAAGGTATCCTTCGCGGTGATGATGAGCACGGGCATGTTCAGGCCGTTCTTTCGCATGCTGCGCACGAACTCATAGCCGTCCATATTCGGCATCATGATGTCCGAAATGACAAGATCGATGTATTGTTTTTCCAGCACGTCCCAGGCTTCTACGCCGTCCCGCGCTTCGTAATAGACAAAACCGTTTTTCGAGAGCACGGTACAATAGAGCTCCCGCAGTGCCTTATCGTCCTCTACAACCAGAATCTGAAACATGGTATCCTCCGAATGGTCCGTTGGCTGCCGAATGACCGATTCCATCCGGCTTGAAAAGGTCAGGATAGCACGGTTTCGTCAAATTTTACTCAAACGCAGGATCGAAGAGATCGCTGTCCGCAAGCCCCGCGCCCCAGAGCACGAGCAACCGCCCGTGTTCCACCGAGATTTCGGCGGGCGCGCCGGCAAACGCGTTGCTTACTCCGAGGGGAAAATCGTCCGTCAGCGTCGCGTCCGTCAAAGGATACTGCAGGCCACGCTCGTAGACGCCGGTCGCCCGCTCCCCGTAGGCAAACACGGACACCACGCCACTAAGCCCCGCGCGAAACCGGAGCGTTCGCTCTTCCAGAATCGCGATGGTCTCATCCGCCCCAACGAGGCAGGCCTTCGCGCCGCGCGCGTGCAGATAGGCGAGCGTCTGGATGTTGGCCAGCGTATGATCGAGTCGGCCGCCGACGCCGCCGAGCAGCACAAACGCAGAGTAGCCGAGCGACAAACCGAGTTTGACCGCGAGCAGCGTATCCGTGTCGTCCTTTTCCGCGGGATGCCGCAGAATCCGTTCGCCCTCCGGTTCGTAGCCGAGCGAGTCGAAGTCCCCGACCACGTAGTCGGGCTTGATTCCGCCAAGCTGACGGTATCCTGCGTCCGCGGCAATCACGAGATCGCCGGGGTTCGGCGAAAACGGCTGTTCCTGCGGCAGCGCGCAGACGATATAGCAGATGGATTGTTTGCTCATACTCGTATTTATACCATGTTTCCGGCGCGAAGAAAAGCCGAAACATGGGCGTTTTCTTCGCAATCGCGGGAAAGTTTTCGTGTTTTCGCGCAATCTTATGGTATAATAGCGACCATATAGTTTGCCTTTTGGCGAGTAAAACAAGGGGAATTCCCGTTTGTCCGGTTTGTTCGATCGAACTGAATTCGATACCTATACGGCAATCGACGTGGAAACGCCGAACCGCTATTCCCGTTCGATCTGCTCGATTGGACTCGTGCACGTGGACGAAGGCGGCGAACCGATTCGCCTGCACTACCTCGTGAATCCGGACGACGACTTCGACGGAATCAACATCTCCATCCACGGCATTCGTCCGGAGGATGTGGAGCGCGAGCCGACGCTGGACGTCATCTGGCCCGAGATTGAGCCGTATTTCTCCGGCGGGCTACTGCTCGCACACAATGCGCTCTTCGATTTACCCGTGATGCGCCGCGCGCTGGAGCGGCACGGCATCTTCGCCGAGCAGTGGCGCTATCTTTGCACGCTGGAGCAGTCGCGGCGGCACATTCCGAAGTATGCGTTCGGCAGTCACAAGCTGGACGTGCTCTGCGAAGGCCTCGGCATTGCGCTGGACTGCCACCACAACGCTCTTTGCGACGCGCTGGCCTGCGCAAACCTGTATGAATACCTGCGTTCGCGCTACGGCTGCAACGCATCTGAGATCAAGATCTATCCGTAACAGTACCCGGTTTCAACGGAACATCTCGAACCGTGAAAAAAACGTGCGGGATTCCGAATGTGTAAAAAATCAGAACATCAGAGGAGGAAGCGAATCCAAATGGACGACCCTGGGCTACCTAGTATACAACTGGAAGACATTGACCCCGAACACTGTTATTTCAACCCCGGCTGCGCGATGAGCCTGTACAAGCCGGAAGCGGTGGAGGACATCCTCTACCTGCTCAACCGCCGGTTTTTGCCAACCAAGCTGCACACCACCTGCTGTCGGCACGACCCGAACCTGCCGAAGGGCTCGACCATCATCAACAACTGCGCCGGATGCGACCGGCGGTTTCGCTCGCTCTACGACGGCGTACAGACGGTCTCCATCTGGGAAGTGCTGGACGCGATTCCCGCGCTGCCGCTGCCGACCTACGACGGATTGCATCTGAGCGTGCACGACTCCTGCTCGTTTCGCAAGAAACCGCAGGTGCACCAAGCAGTTCGAAGCCTGCTGGACAAGATGCACATCGAAGTCGTGGAATCCGCGTGTTCCGGAACGAAGTCGATCTGCTGCGGAGACAACTTCTACCCGCATGTGTCCATCGAAGAGGTCAACGCGTTTCAGAAGAAGCGCGCCGCGCAGATGCCCTGTCAGGACGTCGCGGTCTACTGCGTTTCCTGCATCAAGTCCATGGCCATCGGCGGAAAGACGCCGCACCACATGATGGACCTCATACTGGGACTGCCGACCGAGCCCGGCGAAACGCGGCTGGACGTTTACCATAAAGAACTCGACGATTACATTGAAGAACATTGAAGCCATCGCGGTTTGATTTTTACCATAAAGAACTCGACGATTACATTGAGGAGCATTGAAGCCATGCTGACCATGATTCGCTGCGACGGCGCCGACCCGACCTTTGCTGCGCTGACGCAAGCGCTCGACCAGGACCTTCGCAAACTGTATGGCGAGCAGATGGACTTCTATGGAGCCTTTAACCTTTCCAACGATGTGGAACATGCGCTCTATGCCGAGCTGGACGGCGAGCCCGTCGGCTGCGGCTGCTTCAAGCCTTTTTCGGAGGGCACGGTCGAGATGAAGCGCGTGTTCGTGCACTCCAATCAGCGCGGAAAGGGCGTCGCCCGCGAGATGATGCGCACACTCGAGACCTGGGCGCGGGAGCTGGGCTATCGCACCGCGGTGCTCGAAACGGGCATACTCCAGCCGGAGGCGATCCGTCTCTACGAAGCGGCGGGGTACGAGCGAATTCCGAACTATCCGCCGTATGAGGGCGTTGCCGAAAGCATCTGCTATCGAAAGGCGCTCTAGATTCAATTAAGCTCAACCAAACAAAAGCTCCGGTTTTCACCGGAGCTTTTTTGATGCGTCAATTCGCTTATTGTTCCAGCAGATACCGCTCGACCTCGTCCGCGGCGTGCTTTGCGTCCGCCTCCGCGCGCACCACAAGGCTCTGACCGGTGCGCATGTCGCCCGCGGTAAACACGCCCGCGCGTGTGGTCGCGTACGCATTGCGGTCGAGCGAAAGACCCATTGCCTCCGGCAGATAGGTCTCCGCGCCGACAAAGCCCATCGCGATCAGCACATCCGTCGCCGGAATACGTCGAATGGTGGACTCGATCGGTTTCGGAATGCGCCCGCGCTCCGTGTTGACCCACTCGACTTCGGCGGTCTCGATAGCGGTTACGCCGGTTTCGTCGTCGCCCAGAATGGACACCGCGGTCACCTCAAAGGTGCGCGGGTCGCTGCCATACATCCAGATCGCTTCCTGCTGACCGTAGTCGGTCTTGAGCACGAGCGGCCAACGCGGCCAGGGATTGCTCATCGCGCGGGTTTCCGGCGCGGGCGGCATAATCTCCAGCTGAACGACGGAGTCCGCGCCCATGCGGATGGACGTTGCGACGCAGTCATTGCCGGTGTCTCCGCCGCCAATGACGACGACCTTGCGCCCCGCCATCGGCTTTTCTTCCGTCTCGCCCGCGAGCACGCGCCGCGTCGCCGCCGCCAGAAACGGTACGGCAAACCGCACGCCGGGCAGGTTGCGCCCAGTTACGGAGAGGTCGCGCGGCTGACCCGCGCCGCCGCAGAGCAGCACCGCGTCGAACTTGTCCAGCTCGGACACGGGCATATCCTTGCCGACGTCCGTGTTGCAGACAAACGTAATGCCTTCCTGCCTGAAGAGTTCCACCCTGCGGCGAACCAGCTCCTTGGGGAGCTTCATGTTCGGAATGCCGAACATCAAAAGTCCGCCCGGCTCCTCCGACTTTTCAAATACGGTTACGGTAAAGCCGCGCTGGTTCAGCTGGTACGCGGCGGTGAGTCCCGACGGGCCGGAGCCGACGATGGCAACGGTCTTTCCGTTGCGCTCAATCGGCGGATGCGGCGTAACCCAGCCCCGTTCCCAGGCAAGGTCGCTCAAAAACCGCTCGACTTCGCGAATCGCAATCGGCTCCCCATTCAGCCCCGCCGTACAGGCGCCCTCGCAGAGCGCCGGGCAAACGCGGCTGGTGAACTCATGCAGTGGGTTTACCTGTTCGAGGCGTCGATACGCCTCCTCGAGATGTCCTTTATAGGTCAGATGGTTCCATTCCGGAATCAGGTTGCCAATGCTGCAGCCGCTGCCGACGCCGCGCCAGTTGACGCCCGCGTGGCAGAACGGCACGCCGCAGTTCATACAACGGGCGGCCTGCTCGCGGATGCTCGCCTCGCTCTGCGCGGGGTGAAACGCATCCCAGTTTTGAAGGCGCGCCTCACAGGGCAGCTCTTCCGCCGTCTTTCGATCGTACTCCAGAAAACCGGTTATCTTACCCATGCGACGCCTCCTTTCGCGTTCTTCGACGATGTTCTTTGGGCAATTTGCCTGCCAGTTTGTCGCATGCTCACTGCCCCTTTCCCGTCTTGAGCAGGAACGCGCGTTCCAGCATCTCTTCGCCTTCCAGCCCTTCGCGCTCGGCGGTGTCCATCGCCTCCAGCATCTCGCGGTAGTCGTGCGGCAGCACCTTGACGAACCGCGCGTGCGTGGTCGGCCACTTTTCCAGTATCTTGGCGGCGATCTTCGAGCCGGTGTAGGCCACGTGGTTCGTCAGGTGACGATAGAGCATCACGAGATCCAGCGCGTCCAGCTCGTAGAGCGCGGTCATCTTGGTGTTGACCATGCGCCGGAAATTCCCGTCGTCCAGCACGTAGGCGATGCCGCCGGACATGCCGGAGGCGAAGTTACGCCCAACCGGGCCGAGGATGACGACCGTTCCGCCGGTCATGTATTCGCAGCCGTGGTCGCCCACGCCTTCGCAGACGGCGATGGCACCGCTGTTGCGCACGCAGAAGCGCTCGCCCGCGCGGCCCGCGAGGTAGAGTTCCCCGCTCGTCGCGCCAAAGAGCGCAACGTTGCCGGTCAGGAGATTGTCCTTGTTCGACCATCCCGCGTCCTCCGGCGCTTTTACGATGATCCGAGCGCCGCAGAGGCCCTTGCCGAGGTAGTCATTCGTGTCGCCTTCGATCTTGAGCTCGATGCCCGCGGTTGCGAACGCACCGAAGCTCTGCCCCGCCGTTCCGTTGAACTGGAAGCGGATGCGCCCGTCCGGCAGTCGGCCGTATTCGCGGCTGATGAAGGCCGAAACGCGGGTTGCCACCGCGCGCTCCGTGTTGCAGATTGGCCGCTTGACCACGGCGTCGCCCTGCTCAACGAGCGAGCGGATCATGTCGTGGAACAGGCGGTTGTGCTCGTCCTGATTCGGCTTGAGGTCGCGCCAGGGCAGCGGCTGATCGCCGGGGATCAGGTTCGACAGATCCATGCCGTCGGTCTTTGGCGACTGCTTGATCTGCACGAGGTGCCCCGCCATGCCGACCATCTGGTCGAGCGTATGGAAGCCCAGCTGCGCCATGTTCTCGCGCAGGTTCTGCGCAAGGAAGCGCATGAGGTTGATGACGTATTCCGGCTTGCCGGTGAACCGCGCACGAAGCGCAGGGTTCTGCGTTGCTACGCCGACCGGGCAGGAGTCCAGATTGCAAACGCGCATCATCACGCAGCCGAGCGAAACGAGCGGCAGCGTCGCAAAGCCGAATTCCTCCGCGCCAAGCAGCGCGGCAATCGCGATGTCGCGACCGGTCATGAGCTTTCCGTCCGTCTCCACGCGAACGCGCCCGCGAAGGCCGTTTGCGATCAACGTCTGGTGCGTTTCCGCTAGACCCAGCTCCCAGGGCAGACCCGCGTGCTGAATGCTCGTGCGCGGGCTCGCGCCGGTGCCGCCGTCGTAGCCGGAGATCAGGATGACGTCCGCGCCGCCCTTGGCAACGCCCGCGGCAATGGTGCCGACGCCGGTTTCCGAAACGAGCTTTACGTTGATCCGCGCGTCCGGATTGGCGTTCTTGAGATCGAAGATCAGCTGCGCCAAATCCTCAATCGAGTAGATGTCGTGATGCGGGGGCGGGGAGATGAGCCCCACGCCGGGCGTCGAGTGTCGCGTCCGCGCGATTTGCGGATAGACCTTTCCGCCGGGCAGTTGGCCGCCCTCGCCGGGCTTCGCGCCCTGCGCCATCTTGATTTGAATCTCCTTGGCGGAGGCTAAGTACGGCCCGGTCACGCCGAAACGGCCGGAGGCAATCTGCTTGATGGCCGAGTTGCGGTCGGTAAAGAGCCGCTCCGCCGCCTCGCCGCCCTCGCCTGAGTTGCTCTTTCCGCCGAGCTGGTTCATCGCC
>JAYFPQ010000022.1:0-43543 GCA_034927595.1 Christensenella sp. | reverse complement strand
GAAGCAGCAAACGCCAACGACCAAAACAAAAAACGACCGGACTTACATCCGATCGTTTTATTCTTTTGCGTTAGAACAGACGGAACACCGATGCGTTGAACCAGGAGTAGCCGAGATCGTAATACGGAATCCACTTCATCGTCATCGCAACGCCCGCGACGACCCAAACGAGCAGCAAGCAGATCAGCACCAGCACAAACACCGTAAATCCCTGTCCGGAACGCTTGCGTCCCTTCGCCGAACCGGAATCCGCAAACACCTCTTCGCGGATGGAGCGGCTGCTCGAACGAGTATTCTTCTCCCGCGCGGGTTCTGGCTGCGGTGCGGGTTGTTTGCCTGCGCTGGAAGCGGCGGGTTGCGCGGGCTTCTGTTGCACGGGCGGCTGCGAATAGGCCGGAGGCTCCGAATAGGCGGCTTGCTGTGAGAAGGCGACGGGCTGCTGATAGAGCTCATTCTCCAGCTCGTTTTCGATATACCGCATGTCGACGCCAATCTGTGAATAGGCGGAGATGTTGCGCTCGATCAAATCCCCAAACCAGAGCGACCAACCGTCCTCTTCCTGTTGCTGTTGAACGATGGTGACAAACTGGCCGAAGGTCTGGCGCGCGGCTTCCCGCGCTAACTCTTTGTCCTGCGTGCGCTCAAACGCGCGCTGGTAGACCGCGTTGCCATAGGTGGCAACGAGTTCCTTGATGGCGCTTTTGTCTCCGTGACGGATTCGGCTTACCAACTCTTCGAGTTGCATCGTTATGCTCCCATCCAAAGATACATTATTATAACATGTTCTGTTGTAACTGAAAAGAGAGAATCCGTTTCGTGCCGGTTTCGGGCGAAAAACCGGCTGTAACAGGCTGAAACTTCAGATTTCGATTGACAAAACAGCGGTAAACAGGTATAAAATTATACTTTGTTGGTGTAGGAAACGCAGAATCTTTCTCAGGAGGAGACGACATGCAAACAGACGTTGTAATCGTTGGCGCCGGGCCTTCCGGTATCTTTACCGCACTCGAAATGCGCAAGTGCGGCAGCAAACAGAAGATCGTCATCGTAGAAAAAGGTCTCGCGGTGGAGCAGCGCCGCTGCCCGAAAAGCGTAACGGGCCGCTGCGTCAACTGCAAACCATATTGCCATATCACCACCGGTTTTTCCGGCGCGGGCGCGTTTTCGGACGGCAAGCTCTCGCTCTCCTACGAGGTGGGCGGCGATCTGCCGAGCCTCGTTGGCGAGCAGCGCGCGCAGGAAACGATTGATTATACCGACTCCATCTACCTCGAGTTTGGCGCGGACGAGCACATTGAAGGCGTCAGCAACAACGATGCGGTCAAGGAGATTCGCCGCCGCGCGATTCGGGCGGGGCTGAAACTTGTCGATTGCCCGATTCGCCATCTCGGCACGGAGAAGGCGCAGGACATCTACTATGCCATCGAGCAGTACCTGCTCAAGGAAGGCGTGGAGATGCTCTTTGGGCATGCCTGCGAAAACCTCATCTTCCAGGACGGCGCCTGCCATGGCGTCATCGTCAACGACGGCAAGAAGGAGTTCGAGATCCGTGCAAAGAATGTGGTGGTCGCGACCGGACGGCGCGGCGCGGACTGGCTGGAGAGCCTCTGCGCGGAGCACGGCATTGCGCATCAGCCGGGCACGGTGGACATTGGCGTTCGCGTGGAAGTGCGCAACGAGGTGATGGAGACCGTCAACGAAGTGCTCTACGAGAGCAAGCTCATCGGTTATCCGCAGCCATTCCGCAACAAGGTTCGCACCTTCTGCCAGAACCCCGGAGGTTTCGTGAGTCAGGAGAACTACGACAACGACCTCGCCGTCGTCAACGGACACTCCTACAAAGAGAAGAAGTCGCCGAACACGAACCTCGCGATTCTCTGCTCGCATAACTTTAACGTTCCGTTCGACCAGCCGATTGCCTACGCGCAGAAGGTCGGCGAACTGACCAACATGCTTGGTGCAGGGCACATTCTCGTTCAGCGTTACGGGGATATTCTCGACGGCAAGCGCACCTGGCAAAAGGAGCTTTCGTTCTCCAACGTGGTGCCGACCCTGCCGGACGCGGTTGCGGGGGACATCACCGCGGCCATGCCGTATCGGGCGATGACGAACATCATCAACTTCATTCAGGCGGTCGATCAGGTCGTGCCCGGTTTTGCCGCGGCGGAGACGCTGCTCTACTCGCCGGAGCTGAAGTTCTATAGTAACCGCGTGAAGATGGACAACACCTTCACGACGAACATCGCCGGGTTCTATTCGCTGGGCGACTCAAGCGGCTGGACGCGCGGGCTCATGATGGCCTCCGTGATGGGCGTGCTCATGGGGCGTAGGCTCGCTGCGGAAGAACAGTAACGAAACAAAGGGGCTGTCCAGTGATGGACAGCCCCTTAAACGCGCTCAGTGGATTTTATCTTGTGCGGCTCGAAAGATTCACGGTGATGTTCCCGCGCGTTGCGTGGGAATAGGGGCACACCTGGTGTGCTTCCTGCGTGAGGGCTTCGGCAAGCGCCGCGTCGTCGGTGTCGATGATGGCGAGAAGATTCACTTCCAGCTGGAAGTTTCCGGCGTCGTTGCGGCCAATGCCCACGGTGGCCTGCACATCCGGCGCGGGCAGCTTCAGCCGACGCACGCGGATTGCGTGCTGCAGCGCGCTGCCAAAGCAGGCGGCGTATCCTGCCGCGAATAGCTGCTCCGGATTGACTCCGTCGAGCTTCTTTCCGCCCAGCCCGGCAGGCAGGGCCATTTCAAAATCGATCGGGCTATTTTCTACGCGGACATGTCCATCCCGTCCGCCGGTTGCATATGCTGAGGTTTGATAATCGATGTTCATAGAGCACCTCCATCGTTTGATAACTTGATGATACATCTTTTTATGAAGAATGATTATGACTTTCTCACAAATGGCCTTCAATTTTTGAGTTTCTGGAGGAAACTATGTCCTTAATCTATTCCGAAGTCGAATTGAGTGAAGCCGCGCGGGCAATCTCTTCCGCGCTCATGAAGAGCGAAAAGGTGCTGTTGAAGCTCAAAGAGGGTTCGCCGCAGTATCGGCTGACGGCGGGGAACATCCGCGCGTTTCAGATTGCCCTCGCGCTGATCCGACGGGAGCAAGGGGCACAGGAAGCGTTCACGTTTGGCAAAGAGGAACTCGCGCAAGCGCAAGCCGCTTATGCTAATATGATTGCCCGCGTCGAGAAGATTCTGCCAAAGTTTGCGCCGGGCACGCCGCAGCATACGCTCGCGGTGCGGCGAATACGTGCGTTTGAGATTGCCGAGCACTTGATCCAAGTGGAGCTGTAAGCGAATTATAAGCTTTCTACGTAGCGTTTGAAATTGTCCAAAATCGCCTGCCAGCCTTGACGCTGTAATTCGACGGAGTTTTCACTTTCCGCCTCGAACGTCTCGACGACATACGTACCGCCGTCGACCGGTTCCATCGTGATTTGGACGGCTCGCCCGTCGCCAATCGTATAGTCGAGGCGATGGAACGGCTCGACCAAGTCGTAGACACCCCAGAAATCGAACCCGAATTTTCCGTCCTTCGACTCCATGCGGCTGGAGAACCTGCCTCCGACGCGCAGGTCGTTTTCGGCGTGCGGCGTATGCCAGTCGTCCGACGCCTGGTTCCATTTTGTGATGTGCTCCGGCAGCGTCCAGCATTGCCAGACCTGTTCCGGGGTTGCGTGGATGTTTGTTTCAATCGTGATTTTGGTGCGTGCACTGTCTTCCATATTTGTTCCCACCTTTCTGTTGAATCTTTCAATTTTGTGGAAGAGGAAATACAGATACGCAAAAGCCCGCCGTGAGGCGGGCCTTGTTCGCTATTCTAAAAAGTCGAATTCCCATTCGCCAAGGCGAATTCCGTCGCCGTCCTTCGCGCCCATCTCGCGGAGAGCCGCGATGATGCCGTTTTTCACGAGCATCTGCTGGAAGCGGCGCATGGAGATTTCGTCGTCTGGGTCGGTTGTGTCGAGCAGCTTTTCCACGTCTCCACCGGTGACCTCGAACACTCCGTCGTCCCCGCGCGTAATATGGAAG
Source organism: Christensenella sp. (assembly GCA_034927595.1). GTDB lineage: Bacteria > Bacillota > Clostridia > Christensenellales > CAG-138 > UBA7703. The sequence goes on along the minus strand of JAYFPQ010000022.1, from coordinate 39,505 downwards.
CCCGGTGCGTAGGCCGAACCCTCAACCAGATCCGTCTCCTCATAACGAAGCACGGGCGGCAGCGTGTCGAGCACCTGCACCACGCGGTCGAGCAGCGCTTCAAACCCCTGCGTGGTCGCCGCCGAAACGGGGAACACCTCCATGTCGGGATAGGCCTTGCGGAATTTTGCGAGGTTCTCCTCCGCCTCCGGCAAGTCGGTCTTGTTTGCGGCGACGAGCTGCGGAATCTCCGCCAGAAGCGGCGAAAACTTCTTGAGTTCGTCGTTGATCTTTTCGTAATCCTCAATTGGGTCGCGCAGTTCACTGCCGGAGATGTCGACTACGTGCACGAGCATCCGCGTCCGCTCAATGTGCCGCAGAAAATCGTGGCCAAGCCCCGCACCTTCCGCCGCGCCCTCGATCAGGCCGGGGATGTCCGCGAGCACGAACGAGCGGTTGTGCCTCGAGGCCACGCCGAGGTTCGGCGAGAGCGTCGTAAAATGATACGCCGCGATCTTTGGCTTTGCCGCGGTGAGCACGGAGAGAATGGTCGACTTGCCGACCGAGGGGAGCCCGACGAGCCCGACGTCCGCAATCGACTTGAGCTCCAGCTCAACTTCGTATTCCAGCGTCTTTTGCCCGGGTTGCGCAAAGCGCGGCGCCTGCCGCGTCGAGGTTGCGAACTTCGCGTTGCCTTTTCCGCCGCGTCCGCCGTGGAGAATGACGCGTTCCTTTTCGCCCTCGCTCAGGTCCGCGAGGATTGCGCCGCTCTGGATATCCCGAACGACGGTGCCAATGGGCACGTGGATGACCAGTGGCTTGCCGTTCTTGCCGGAGCTGAGCGCGGCCTGTCCCGGCGCGCCGTTTTCCGCGCGATAAAAGCGTTGGAACTTGAAGTCCAGCAGCGTGGACATGTGCGGATCGGCGTAGAACACGAGGTCCCCGCCGCGTCCGCCGTCGCCGCCGTCCGGCCCGCCCTGCGCGACGTATTTTTCCCGATGGAACGATGCGTGGCCGTCCCCGCCGTTGCCGGCTTTAATGACGATCTTCGCATGATCAACAAATTGCATTTGATTACCTAATTTCTCAATCGTTTTGTTCGTGGTGCAGATCCATTTTCATGCGATCATTTTGGCTTTTTCAAAACGATCTTCGCATGATCAACAAATTGCATGATTTTATCTAATCTTTCTATTTTGGGGATTTCGTGACTGATTTCTTTGCGGAAGGCTTTACATCAGCCTTCAGCGATGCCTGCCGGTACTCGCAAAGATGGCTCAACGGGCAAATTTCGCACTTTGGTTTTCGCGCCTCGCAAATCTGCCGCCCGTGATAGATCAGCCAGTGGTGCGCTGCCGTCCAGTCTTCACGCGGAATAGCCTTTTGCAGCTGCTCCTCTGTTTTTTCCACATTGCTTGCGTGTGCAAGCCCGATTCGGTTGCTCACGCGGAACACATGCGTGTCCACCGCGATGGCGGGAATGCCAAAGGCGTTGCTGCCCACGACGTTTGCCGTCTTTCGCCCGACGCCGGGCAGCGTTTGCAGCTTGTCCAAGTCGGCGGGCACCTCGCCGCCATACTGGGCAACGAGGATGCGCGCGGTTTCGAGAATGTGCTTGCCCTTCATGCGGTAAAACCCGCAGCTCTTGATGTAGGGAAAGAGCTCTTCCTCCGTCATTGCAGCGAACTGCTCCGGCGTGTTCGCAATGGGGAACAGCACTCGCGTGCATTGGTTCACCATCACATCCGTGCACTGCGCGGAGAGAATGGTCGCGACCAACAGCTCAAACGGCGAAGAGAACTCCAGCGCGGGCTTCGCGTTTGGGTAGGTCGCCGCGAGGAGGGCGAGCGCTTCCGTTTTTTCGGCTCGGGTGAGCATCAGGCGCGAATCTTTCCGTTGTGCTTGCGAACGATGATGTGCGCGAGCGACAGCGCGAGGTCGAGAATCTCCTGCTCGTCCTGTCCTTCGAGCATAATACGCACGAGCGGCTCCGTACCGGAGGCGCGAATGAGCACGCGCCCGTTCTTGCCGAGCTTGGTTTCAATTTCCTTCGTGCGCGCTTGCAGTTCGTCGTCCGCGAGCGCGTCCGCCTTCTTTTCGTTGTCCACGGTAACGTTGACGAGCACCTGTGGAAACTGCGGAATCCGCGCCGCGAGCTTGCTGAGGCGCTTTTTCGTTTCCGCTACGACGCCGAGCAGCGCGATGGCGCTCATCATGCCATCGCCGGTCGTATTTTTGCTCAACAGAATGATGTGCCCGCTCTGCTCGCCGCCGATGGTGTAGCCGTTTTGCAGCATGCTTTCGAGCACGTAGCGGTCGCCAACCTTGGTTTCGACAATGTTGATGCCCGCGTCCTTGAGCGCGTTTTTGAGGCCGAGGTTGCTCATAATTGTGAGCACGAGCGTGTTCTTCTCGAGCTTGCCGTGCGCGTGTAGCGCGAGCGCGAGAATGCCCATCGCCTGGTCGCCGTCCACGATGTTGCCGTACTCGTCGCAGGAAATCAGGCGGTCTGCGTCGCCGTCGAACGCAAAGCCGAGGTCCGCGCCGTAGTTGACGACCATCTCCTGCAAGCGCTCGGGGTGCGTGCTACCGCAGTGGTCGTTGATGTTGATGCCGTCCGGCGCGCAGGATTTTGCGATGACCTCCGCACCCAGGCGCTCAAACACTTCCTTGGCGATGAACGAGGTCGCGCCGTTTGCGCAGTCAACCACGATGCGTAGCCCCTCAAAGCGAAACTCGGACTGCTCCACGAGATAGTCGCAGTAGTCCTTCTTCGCGCGCACGGCGGAGATGATGCGGCCGACGTCCTTCCCCTCCGGGCGGGGAATCGGCTCGCCGCTGGCGATCAGCGATTCAATACGATCCTCAATTTCGTCCGAAAGTTTGAAGCCGTTCTTGTCGAACCATTTGATGCCGTTGTATTCCATTGGATTGTGGCTCGCGGAGATCATGACCGCCGCGTCCGCTTCGTAGAGCCGAACGAGGTAGGCCATGGCGGGCGTGGGCAGAACGCCGACGTCCAGCACGTCTCCGCCGACAGAGCAGATGCCCGCGGAGAGCGAGGCGCCGAGCATGGGGCCGGATTTGCGGGTGTCCATGCCGATCAGGATGCGGGGCGAGTGTACTTCGTTGGTCAGCACATATGCGCCGACTGCGCCGATCTGGTAGGCGAGTTCGCAACTGAGGTCACGGTTCGCGATGCCGCGAATGCCGTCCGTTCCAAATAGTCTGGCCATAGGGTTTTAAACTCCAATCGTCAGTAAAATTCTGTTTCAAATGAGAGAGTAGGGAAACAAAGCGAATGTACCCGGTTTCGGGCAGAAACGATCCGTCAATCGGTTTGTTTTACGCCGTAGCGATCCGGCTGATCAAAAAAGGTGATATCCGCATACCCCGCGTAAATCCTGCCGGAATGCGGCACCGACTTCGGAATGAAATAGCGATCTCCCTTTTGAAACGTATGCGGCACGCCGCCGATCACGAGATCGATCTTCCCTTCCAGCACAATACCCCATTGGCTTTCGTGGGCATGCTCCGGCAACTCCACATCCTCGGAAAACTCCATAAACAGGATCTGATGCCCCTTAGCCTGCGAAAGATATGCGGTGAGCCCCTTCAGCGGAATCTCCGCCTCGGGAAGCTGCCGGATCGGCTCCGGAAAAATGGATGGGTTCAAAATCGTTGTTACCCTTTCTGCATGCTTGGCATATGTGGATCCCATTGTCCCGAAAAACGGAAACCCAAACAAAGCTGAATCAACCGTGGCAGGCACAGTATTCCAGAGCGCTGGTTGCGGCAACCGCGCCGTCCGCGCAGGCGGTAATCACCTGACGAAGGGGCGTGTTGCGAATGTCGCCCGCGGCGAACACGCCGGCGATGCTCGTACGCATGAACTCGTCGGTCACGATGCTGCCGGCTTCGTTGAGCTTCACGAGGTCTTTCACCAGCTCCGTGCGCGGCAGAATGCCAACCGCGACGAACACGCCGCTGACGGGCAGCATTCTTGCGACGGACGTTTTTTTGTCGAGAATTTCGAGGCCTTCCACCTGCTTTTCGCCCTTGAGCGAAAGCGGAACGCAGGAGAGTGCAAAGTGAATGTTCGGCACGGTCTTTGCAAGATCCACCAGTACGGCGGCCGCGCGGAACTCGTCCCTGCGGTGCACCACCGTAACGCTCTTGCAGAAGCGCGAGAGGTAGAGCGCGTCCGAAATTGCCGTGTCGCCGCCGCCGACGATGGCAACGTCTTTTTCCTTAAAGAATGCGCCGTCGCAGGTTGCGCAGTAGCTGATGCCCGCGCCAACGAGCTCGTCTTCGCGCGGAATGCCGAGCGGACGCGCGTGCGCACCCATGCAGAGGATCACGGTCTTCGCGGTGTCTACGCGATCCGGCAGCAGAATCTGCTTTTGCAGCCCTTCGAGCACAAGACCCGTCGCGCCCGCGTACTCCACCTTGAGCCCGAACTTTTCCGCCTGCTTCTGAATCAGCGAGCCGACCTCGTAGCCAACCACGCCGTCCGGAAAACCGGGATAGTTCTCCACGAGCGGGGTTTTCGCAATCTGCCCGCCGGGAAAGAGCTCCTCGTAGAGCGTAACGCTTGCGCCGCCGCGCGCGGCATACAGGCCGGCCGACAGACCGGCGGGGCCGCCGCCGATGATTGCGATATCCGATTGCATTTGAAAACCCTCCAGTGATAACGAAAAGTACTATTTAGTATATCGAATTTTGCCCGAAAACGCAACAAACGCGCCGGATGCCAAGGTGACAAGCGCACAAAGCGGCGCTAATTTCCGCTGACCGCTTCCGGCAGATAGGCGACGGCCATGCGCCCGAACGACTGAATCGTACACCCCGCCGCCACGTAGGGCGCGAGGTGATCGTCCTCAACAATATACACGTCGGACCCGATTGTGGACGCCTCGTTGTTTTCAAACACGAACTGGTCGATGGAAGCTGGTTCCGGGGGATTATCTTCCTGTATTTTTAAGGTGGAGAAGTAGCGATCCAGCGGCATCTTCGTGTAGTAGAGGACGATCGAGTAGCGCCCGTGCATCCGGCAGACGATGGTGTCGTCCGTCAGCTCCTGCGCGTAGGCAATCGCTTCCTTTGTACCGGGGCGATAATAACCGGATAGCTGCGTCTGACCCTCGCCAAAGTAAAATCCGGTAAACGCCAGAAAACACACGCAGTAAAGCGCGATGAGCGCCTGCCCCGCGAGCTTCCAGTTCAGGTTGCAGATTTCGCGCACGCCGACGGCGCAAAGAAGAATCAGCGGAATGTGCAGGGCGTTGACGCGGTTGGCGTTGATCCCGTTGAGCAGCAGCGCAGCAACCAGCGCGGCGAAGAGCTGAATCAGCACGTAGGTTTCGAGCGCGTGCACGCGCCGCTTCCAGAGCGCGACGCAATCCCGCACAACCCGAACGAGGCCGAGCAGCATTAGCGGCAGGGAGAACAGATAGTAGAAACCGAACTGCGAAAAACTGGCGCGAATATTCCCCTCGCTCTGCGTCGTCAGCATGGTAAACAGGCGCACAAACGATTGAAGGTTGGTCAGATTACCCATAGAGAGGTCTCTGCTTCGCCAGCTGCCGAGCTCCGGAATGGAGAACAGTGCGGTCTTGATTTCCGGAATATAGTGCATGTTGACCACGATGAGCAGCAGCAGCGGCAGCGCCATCAGCCCGCAGATGACCACAAACCCGCTCGTGTACCATGTGATCCGTGCGCGCTTTGTGATCAGCGCGTAGAGAATTTGCAGCAGCAGCACCAGCGGAACAACGACCCATAGAATCGCATAGGTATAGAGGCTCAGCCCGTAGAAAAACGCCGAGAGCAGATAGTACGCGGGATGTTTTTCGAGCGCAAGGATGAAAAAGTATAACCCGAAGAGTAAAAACGCGGGCGCGAGATTGCAATCAAGAGCCCAACGGCTCATCATGATATGCCAGGGGTTGATCGCGAGCAGGAACATGCCGAGAAACGCGGTCTTTTGATCGAAGATGCGCTTGAGCAGCAGATAAAACACCGGAATGCTGAAACAGGCGACAATCGCCTGCGGCAGGCGAATGGCGAAATCGGTTAAACCGAAAAGTGCGATGCATGGCAGCATTAAGTAGCTGAGCATGACGCTCTGACCGTTGCCCCAGGCTTCGAAATAGACGGGGTTGTGATAGCCGTGCAGGTCGATGCCTTCCGTCAGGGTCGTGTATGCCTGATAGGCGGCCATCGCCTCGTCCTGCTCCACGCCCTCGGGCATGACGCCAAGGCCGATCAGTCGCACCAGCATTCCTACGGCAAGAATCAGTACGAACAGGAACAGCCGAAATTGCTTTGTCTGAAACCAAGAAAGCTTTGTTTCCAAAGTGAGCCTCCGAGAAGTTATTCTGCGAAATTTTAAAATATTATACCATGATTTCATGTGGGGGACATGCTAAACCCGTTGATAATTGTACTCTAGAAGTAAATTGACGTGTCCTGCTGCCATAGGTATACTACAGGAAGACGGCGAAACGCAGCTGGAAATTGGAGGAATCGTTGCCATGAAACAGGGTGGTCTGTTCTTTGCTCGCGGGGAGGAACGCGGAATTACGCGCGCGGCCTCGCTCTTTATCACCATTGCGTTTCTGGCGTTCATTGGTTATGTCATCGTCCGCTACAAGTACTTTACCTACATCCTGCGCGAGCAGGTGATGACCACGCCGATGTTCGGCTGGCTATTGCTGGGCTATCTAGTGTTGGCGGTCGTGTTTCTGGTGCTGATTCGGCGGCTGAACCGGCAGGGGTTCTGCTCGCCCTGGTTCTGGGGTGCACTGATCTTTGCGCTCGCGCTGGGGCTAAGGTACTTTGCGTTTGCCCATATCGTCTATTCCCCGACCAGCGATTTTTTGAATTATTACAACATGGGCGTTGCGTTCACGCAGGGGGACTACGCGGCAATCGCCAATCGGGCGGCGGAGTACCATATTTCGAGCTTTTCCGGCCTCGGCGTGCTCAATGGCCTGCTCATGCTGATCGCGGGAACGTCGGTTCGCTCGTTTCAACTCACGCAGTGCGTCATCGCGTCGCTTTCCTGCGTCGCGGCTTACCTTCTCGCGCGCCGGTTCGACGAGGGGAGCGCGCCCGCGGCGGGACTGCTCTTTGCATTTTATCCCGCGAACATCGTGTTTTCGCAGGTGGTGAGCAACCAGCATCTCGCGGTGCTCTTTGCGCTGCTTGCGCTTTGGCTGGCGCATCTTGCGCTGAGCGAGACAAAGCCGGTTCGAACGCTGGTCTACTCGCTCGTGAGCGGGGTGCTGCTGCTGTTGAGCTACTACGCGCATCCATCCACCGCGACCACACTGGTTGCGCTGGGCATTGTCTGGCTCGTGCTGCTGCTTGCCGCCTTGCGAAATCGCAAGGAGTTCCTTCGCTTGCTGCTCGCGGGGGCGGTGTTCTGCGTCGGATTCTTTGCCTTGCGCGTTGGAACGGATGCGGGTCTTCGCGCGGCGGGACTGAGCGACCCGGCCACCGTGAACTCCAGCTACCTGGCAAAAGTCGTCATCGGGCTGAATGAGGAGACGACGGGCGGCTACTCCGAGAGCGACTGGGGTATGATCTGGGCGCAGCCGGAGAGCGAGCAGAACGCATATTGCGTTCAGGTGATTCGCGAGCGTCTGCAACAGCCGGATCTGTTCGGCCTGTTTGATACGAAACTCTTGCGTATGTGGATGGTGCCGGACGGTAGCTTCGGCTGGGCGACGGAGGAAGTTTGCCCCGTTTCGCCCGCGCCGCCGAGCGACGCCGTGCAGGCGCGCGACAACTGGCTCGCCGGGGCGAAGCTGCTGGACTTCTTCTATGTTGCGCTGCTGTTTGTGTTTGCCTGGATTGGCGGACTGTTCCGGCGGCACGGCAGCGCGGGAGACTTGCTGCTCTGGGTGCTGATGGGCTGGATGGGTGTGCATCTTTTGATTGAGATTCAATCCCGCTATCGCTACTTTGGCATGCCGCTGTTGATGATTCTCGCGGCATACGGCGTGTTCTGCCTACTCGGCGGCGCGGGCAAAGTGCTGCACCGGACAAAGCCGGACGCGCAAAACAAATAGATTTGTTTAATTGGAAAGGACAAGGTTATGACAAAACCATCTTATACAGAAATCAATTCAAAGACGATCGACCGCTGGGTCGAAAACGACTGGGAATGGGGCAGACCCATCACCCATGAACAATATCTCGCGGCGACACAGGGCGACTGGAGCATTGTGCTGACGCCGACGATTCCCGTGCCCGCGGACTGGTTCCCGAATCTCAAGGGGCTCGACGTGTTGGGCCTGGCCTGCGGCGGCGGCCAGCAGATGCCGCTGTTCGCGGCGGCGGGGGCGCGCTGCACGGTGCTGGACTATTCCGAACGCCAGCTCGAAACCGAGCGGATGGTTGCCGCGCGCGAGGGCTACGACATTGAGATTGTCCGCGCGGATATGTCGAAGCCGCTGCCGTTTGCGGACGAATCGTTCGACGTGATCGTGCATCCCGTTTCGAATTGCTACATTCGCGAGGTTGAGCCGGTCTGGCGCGAGTGCTATCGCATCCTGCGTCCCGGCGGAGTTCTGCTTTCGGGGCTGGACAACGGCATCAACTATCTCTTCGACGAAACCGAGACGATGCTGATCCATGGCCTGCCCTACGATCCGCTCAACGACGAGGCGCTCTATGCCGAGAGCCTGAAGAACGACGATGGCATTCAGTTTTCCCATACGTTTGAAGAGCAGGTCGGCGGCCAACTCAAAGCGGGCTTTGCGCTGACGCATCTGTTTGAGGATTACAACGGAATCGGGCGGCTGCACGAGCTGCATATTCCAACGTTTGTCGCCACGCGCTCGGTCAAACCAAACCGGTAAAAGGAATTACTCCAATCAGAAACGCGTCGCCCTTATCCGGCGGCGCGTTTTTTGAGTTCCGTTTCGTTGAGCAGCCGATAACCATTTGTTCCTTTTTGCAGGAGCTGTTCTTCGCAGAGCGCTTTGAGCCGCCGCAGCAGGTGGCGATAACTCACGCCCAGCTGCTCGGCAACGTTCGTGAGCCGTTCGCCAAATATGCCGCTTTGTGCATTTTGCAGAATGTAGGCGCACAGCCGCGCCTCAAACGGACGCAAAATGATGCTCGTGGTGTTGGAGACGCTCTCATAGAGCTTCTCCGCGAGTCCCTGACTCAACCGCAGCACGAACGAGAGGTTGCCGAGCAGCACCGGCGCGTAGACGTTCAGCGGCAGGCCGATGCACGTGACCGGCGTGACCGCCTGCACGGAGGAAATCGCCTCCAGCCGCCCCATCAGCAGCTCGATGTCCCCAAGCGTGCCCTTTGAAACATAGTAGCAGAGCAGCAGATTCCGGCCGCCTTCCTCACTGTTGCAGACCTTTGCCCGTCCGGAGAGCAGGAGATAAAGGTACTCAATCGCGTCCCCCTCGCGCAGGAACCACTCGCCGCGCTCGCATTGCAGCAGCACCGCGCTGCCGAGATCGATGCCGTTGAGCCCGTATTCCGTCAGCGTTTGTGCGTACTTTGCCGGCAGTTTCGTTTTCTGCATGGTCGTCCTCCGGGAATTCCTTTTGTTTAGTGTGACATATGTCATATGCGGCGTCAAGCATCGCGCCTATACTCTATGTGTTGGAATTCGCGGCGTGCCGGAACAGCCGTCTCGCCCGGCGAACCACACGACAGAACACGGAGTAGATCGCATGTATTATCTGATATCCCTGATCATTGGCATTCTCGTCGCGGCTATGATTGCCGTCAACGGTGGCTTGACCACGCTCTATGGCATGTATACCGCGACGGTGATCATCCATATCGTCGGCATCTTGCTCATCGGTGGAATCATCCTCGCGCGGCGGGAGCGTCCGTTTGCCAAGGCTCAGCCGTGGTACCTCTACCTCGGCGGGGTCATTGGCGTGGTGACCACGGCCTGCGTCAACTTTGCGTTCGGTAAAATCAGCCTTTCGGCCATTCTCGCCATCGGCCTGTTCGGGCAGAGTCTCGCGGGCGTGCTCGTCGACCAGTTTGGCCTCTTGGGCATGCGCAAGCACCCGTTCCGGCTCTATCAACTGCCGGGGCTGCTGCTCGTTGCGGGCGGCATCGCGTGTATGATGGGCGGCGGATTCTCGCTGCTGCCGGTAATCGCCGTGCTGCTCTCCGGCGTGCTGCTCGTGGCCTCCCGCTCCTACAACGCGCGGCTGGCGGAGAACACCAGCATCTACATCAGCACGTTCTTCAACTATTTTTGCGGGCTCGTCACGGCGATTCCGGTGTTTCTGCTGCTCAGCGCGGGGGAGCCGGTCTATCGCGGGTTTGCATTCTCGCCGAACTGGTGGATTTACCTCGGCGGGGCCATCGGCGTTGCGACGGTGTACCTCAGCAGCGTGGTGGCCGTCAAGATTCCGCAGCTTTACATTACGCTCTTGATGTTCGTGGGTCAGGTGTTTACGGGCGTGTTGATCGACGCGCTGCTGGAAGGCTCCTTCTCAGTGGAAAACATCATTGGCGGCTCGCTCGTCGCGCTGGGGCTGTCGCTGAACCTGCTCTTCGAGCGGCGCGCGTCCCAGAAGCGCATTGCGGAGCGAAATCTGGAGGAAGAAGCAAAAAATGCGCTGTGAGGCGCATTCTGAACTGCGTAATTGCTTCTTTGCGCCGTGAGGCGCATTTCTGTTTAATAAGAGGCCAGTATATTGCCAATGTGATTCTTTAAGAATTTATCTTTCGTATAGACGAAGTTCTGGGACACGATGTAGTCCTTTCCGTCGTTCCAGCGGATGATCTCCGTCTTGTCCTCCGGATTTGCGCGTCCGGTGACGGTGGTCGCGCGGTTGTGGATTCGGTTTGCCAAGAGAATCATGAACTGATTCTTTTCCGGGTCGACCGAAAAGTGGTTGCCTGTAAAACCGTTGAGCGCAATCGTCCGCTCGCCAAAGTACGCGGGCACCTCGCTGAAGGTTTGATCCGGCTGCTTCGAGTAACAAAGGTAGCCCATATACTGCGAGTCCGTGTCATCCGGCAGCTTGCCGCCCGTGCGGTTGACGCCGATTTCGAGCAGCGTTTTGCGCGAGAGCAGCGCGTTTTCGAGCAGCCCGCGCGCCAGAAGCGTCATATCGTGCAGGGTGGAAAACAGTCCCGCATGTCCGCAGGGGGCGGGGCGAGAAGTGTTGAGCAGGCGCGCCTTCGGGTCGTGCACCGTACCGGGCGGGCAGGCGGTGTCCAGCCAACAATCGCCGTTTACGATGCGCCGCTCGTAGTTGCAGTTCACCGTTTCGCCGAGCAGCTCCTGCGGAACCTCGCAAAACGTCCGCGTCATGCCGAGCGGGCGAAAGATGTTTGCCTCCAGGTATTCCCAGAAAGATAGATCCGCGGCGGACTCGACCACGTATTTGAGCACCATTGCGCCCATGTCCGTATAGAATTTCCGAACCGGCGCGGGGCCAACGCGGATGTCAAACAGCAGCCGCTCGGCCTCCTCCGCGCTCGCGGCGGCATCCATGCGCGCGCGCGTTTGCAGCGCGGTTTGAAACGCGAGCAGGCGTTCGATGGGTTCGTCCGCGATGTGCGAAAAGCGCTTGTCCAGTCGCCCAATCGGGTCGGAGAGCCGAAGTTTTCCGCGCTCCATGAGTTGAAGAACGGCAATGCAGGTAAAGAGCTTCGTTACCGACGCGAGGTCGAAGACGGACTGCTCGTCCATCGGCGCCTCGTCCGGCACGAACGAGCCGTTTTCGAGCCGCACCTCGCGGATGCGCCCGCGGCAGAACGCCTCACCGCGCGAGCGGTCGCCGTAGGAAACGGCAATGCCGCTGACGATGCGCCGCTCGTCTACGAGGTGATATACGCCTTGTTCCAGCAGTGTTCTGGGGGAAATCGCCATGCCTTAGCGCTCGCTCGTCTGCCGCGGCGTATAGTACGCGGCGTTCTTCTTTGTCCAGCGATTGCGAAATCCGCGGGCGGTCGGCGCGTTTGGCATCTTCGTTGGGTCGTATTTCGCGTAAAACGCCGCCTCTTCGCGAACCGCGCGCTGTAAAAGTTCGTCCATCGATTTTGCGTCGTCCGAAACGTCCATTCGCCAGCTGGCTTCCAGCGCGTCCCGCTCCGCGTAGAACTCGGCGGGAATGGTTTTGCCAATCAGCGCGCGCCGGTATTGCTCCGCATCGTTCCAGTAGGAGGCGGAAGCGCCGTCGCCCGCGTTGGAAACGGGCGGGTGCGTGGGGTTGCCAAAGCGATAGGGCTTGTAGAGCGAAACGCAAGGCAGCGACGAGCCGGTCAAGTAGACGATCGGCGCGGAATCGCCCAGCCGGGCAATCATGCTCGCGGTCGTGTGGTCGCCAACCGCCGCGCCAAAGTGCATGCAGCAGCTCGAAACCGAGCCCTGCGCAAACGGGTTTTGCACGTTTGCGTCGTGCGTGCGCAGCGCGCGCGTCATGTCCGCTTCGCTTTCCAGCGTGGGCAGCGCGCATCCGCTCTGCCCCTGCCGAATCTTCGAACCGGAGAAAAAGGTAAAGAGCGGATCGGTGTGCGTCTTTGCAAAGTCGCAAACACCGCCGCCGTAGCGGTCGCCGTCCGCGCCAATCGAAAGGCGGTTGCTGATGGAAGCCCGGGGGTAGGCCTTGACAACCCAGCTCTTCTGGCAGGTTTCGAGGACGAAGAGCTTGTTTGCGTCCATGATTAAAAACGAATTGTCGTAGAAGAATTTATGGTCGTAGCCGCAGTTGCCGCCCTGGCCGTAGGTCTCCAGCAGCTCGATGACGACGTTGACCGCCTGTTCCGCGCTTTCGGAACGTTCCAGTCCGAGGCGCAGCAGGTCCATGCCCGTCAGCGCGGGCTTGCCGTAGCCGCCCTTGGTGAACACCGCTTCGTTGCCGATTGCCACGCCTGCGTCGTTGACGCCAATCTCCGCGCCCCACATCCAGGTTGGGCGGGAGAGCAGCACCGCACGCGTTTCCAGCGCCTGCGGAATCGAAAGATAGGTTGCCGCGAGCTCGCGTTCCTTGCAGACACGCGCGGGATAATACTCCGTCGCCTGCGGTTCGTTCGGGCTGCGATCGCTGTTTTTTCCAAAGAGGGCGGATTGCTCCAGAAGAACGCCGATGGTATCGCACATATCGATATGCCTCCAGAAGAGAAGATCGTTCTGTTCGCGTTCAGTATAGCACATGCGTTTGTCGCAGAAAAGGCACGCGCCGTGCATGTGCGGAAAAACGGGTAAAGCGCATGCTTTGGCGGACGAAAACATCCCATTTGCGCGGTTGTCGCGCGCGCGGCGGTATGATACAATACGATGCGACAGGGATGGAGGCAAGTATGGATCTAGACCCATTGGCAATCCGCAATCTGTTGATTTGGATTGCGCTGGCGGTATGCAATACGGTCTTGCTCGGCGGCGTGCCAAGCTGGATGCGCGGCGGCGCGAAGAGCGCGGACCCCTCCGCGGCGTCGGCGGTGTTTGCGCTGGTTCTAACGCTTGCCGGCGCGGCGCTCGTGTATTTGACCAGCGGGTTAAACCAACTGCTGGCGCTCACGACGATGCAAATCGTCTGGCTGGCGGTCTGCGGCCTGCTCTCCGCGCTCACGTGGCTCAGCCTGTTTACGGCGCTCACGGGCGGGCGGGTCAGCAAGGTGATCCCCGTATACCTGCTCTCGTCGCTGCTGACCCTTGCCGCGTCGCACTTTCTGTTTGGCGCGCCGATGGGGCTATGGAAAGTCTGCTGCATGATTCTGATTTTGCTCGGCGTCGTGTTCATCGAAAGCAATACCCAGCAGCTGCAAAGCCAACTCTGGTTTGTCTACGCGCTGATCGCCGTGTTTACGGCGACGGGGCTGAACCTGATTCAGCGCGGCATGCTGGGGGAAGCGTTTGACCCGCAGGTGTTTCTGCTGGGATGCGCGACGTTTGCCACCGTGTTCCTCTGGATCTTCGTGTTTCTGCGCGGAAAGCAAAAGCTGCTGGTCTACATTCAGCCGCGCGCGTGGATTTCAATTTTTCTGGCGGCGGTGTTCTTTGCGGGCAGCTTTGCCGCAACGTATTTTGCTTCGCGGCGCGGGGAGATGAGTGCGCTGGCGCCGATTGGCATTCTCTCGTTTCTCTTTGTCATGCTCTTTGCGCGCATGTTTCAAAAGGAGAAGCAGCCGGGTGCCGCAATCTTTGGAACACTATTGGTGCTGCTGGGGCAGTTTGGTATTTTAATGGGCTTATAACGGGCAGACGCGGCGGATTTGCCGCAGACCCCGAATCACAGGAAAGAAGATAGGTTAAATAGGAACAAGCATGGTAAAACTCTGCGTCTTTGATCTCGACGGAACCCTCGTCAACACACTACAGGATATCACCGACAGTCTGAACTACGCGCTACAGGAATGCGGCCTGCCAACGCTCACCGAGGAGCGGGTTGCCGCCATTGTTGGACACAGCATTCACTATATGTGCGAAAATGCCGTTCCGCCGGACCGAATCGACATGGTGGAGAAAGTACTTCCCATCTATTCGGCGCGCTACAAGGAACATAGCCTCGACAAGTCGCATCCATATGACGGCATGATTGAGGCGCTGACGCGCATCAAACAGGCGGGCGTCACGCTTGCCATCGTCTCCAACAAGCCGCATGCGGACACCGTTAAAGTCGCTTCCCAGCTCTATCCGAGCGGCATGTTCTCGCTCGTACTCGGGCGAACGGAGAAGTTCGCCGTCAAACCCGCGCCGGACTCGCTGTACTTCGTAATGGACTTTCTCGGTTTTACGCCGGAGGAGTCCGTCTATGTTGGCGATTCCGATGTGGACGTGCAGTTTGCGCATAACGCGGGCATGCGCTGCGTCTCCGTCAACTGGGGCTTTCGCTCGGTGGAGGAGATTATAGCGGCGGGCGCAACCTGCATTACCGGAGATCCGGCGAAGGTGCCGGATCTCGTACTCAACGACCCAGGCGAGGGCACATCGTGCGGATGAACGTATACGATTTTGACAACACGATCTATCGCGGCGATTCGAGCGTCGACTTTTTTCGCCACTGCGCGGTAAAATATCCGCGCACGCTGCTCAGCGCCGTGGGCGCGCTGCCGTGGATGCTGGCCATGGTGCTGGGAATCGCGGAGAAAACGCGCGTGAAGGAGCGCTTCTACCGCTACCTGCGGCATGTGCCGGAGGTGACGGAGGAAGTGGAGCGTTTCTGGCTGACGCACGACAAAAATTTGAAGAGCTGGTATTTTGCCCAGAAGCGGGCGGACGATCTAATCATCTCCGCGTCGCCGGTGTTTCTGCTTGAGCCGGTGATGCGGCGGCTGGAGCTTGCGTTTCTCGCTTCTCGCGTGGACCCGCAGACGGGGCTATACGACGGGCTGAACTGTCACGGCGAGGAAAAGGTGCGCCGCATGCGCGAGCTCTATCCGGACGCGGAAATCGAACAGTTTTATTCGGACAGCCTGCACGATATGCCGCTGGCGCGGCTTGCGCGCGAGGCGTTTCTGGTGAAAGGGGACGCGCTTTCGCCGTTTCCGCTCGACTGACAGAAAGGAGAACTCCTTATGAAGGTGATCGCTATCAACGGCAGCCCGCGCGCCAACGGCAACACGGCGCAGGCGCTGGGCTGGATGACGGAGGAACTGGAGCTTCAGGGAATCGAAACGGAAACCGTCCAGATTGGGCAAAGGGAGTTTCACGGCTGCATTGCCTGCGGGCATTGCGAGGATTCGGAGCAGAACCTCTGCGTGTTTCAAAAGGACATTGCCAACGAGCTGATCCTCAAGATGCGACAGGCGGACGGGTTTCTGCTTGGCTGCCCGACGTATTACGGCGGCATTCCGGGGGCGATGAAATCGTTTCTGGATCGCGCGTTCTTTTCGAGCTCAAACGTTTCCGGTTTTCGGCACAAGGTTGCGACGAGCGTTGCGGTTGTGCGCCGCGCGGGCGGCCTGGACGTGCTCCATCAATTGAACAACTACCTGAACCTCGCGCAGGTCGTCATTCCCCCGTCGCAGTATTGGATGCTCGCTTACGGCATGGACAAAGGTGAGGTTGCGGGGGATGGCGAGGGCGAACAGACGCTGCGAAAGAGCGCCCGCGCGATGGCCTGGCTGCTCAAACTCATCGACGCGGGTAAGGAAACGCTTCCGCCGCCGGAGGACGAGGAGCGGGTGATCACCAACTTCATCCGGTAAACATACGATCGATCGCAAAGCCGCGCGTCAGCGCGGCTTTTTTGCGCACTTCCGTCTTCGGTCAGATCGAAAAGAAAAAATGGTTGACGAAATCAACTAATTCGCGTTAAAATTAGTGGACAAAATCAACTAATATTCGGAGGTGCGCGATGCAGAGCGATTTGGAGCGAATTCGAAACATGCGGGATTTTAACCGGTTCTATACGGGAATCCTCGGTTTGCTGGATCAGCACATCCTTCGCTCGGTGTATTCTCTGGCGGAAGCCCGCATTCTATATGAACTGTATACGCTAGGAACGTGCACGGCGAACACCTTAACGGAGAAGCTGCACGTTGATAAAAGCTACCTCAGCCGCATGCTTCAGCGCTTTCAGAAGGACGGCTTACTGACCAAACAATCCAGCCGCGACGATAAGCGCGCGTTTCTGCTTTGCCTGACGCAACGGGGCCAAGCGGAAGCGGAACGCCTGATGGAGGAGTCCGACCGCCAGATGAAAAGCATCCTTGCGCCGTTGAATCCTGCGGAACAGGACGAGGTGCTTTCCGCCATGTCGCTGATCAAGCGGCGATTGACACAGTCGGCGGTTTCGATTTCGATCCGCCCGTTTCGCGCCGCCGGTCAGGACGCGGAGTATATGATTGCGCGGCATTTGCGCTTCTACGAGCTGGAGTATGGGCTCACGTCCGATGTATGGAAAACGTATGTGACCGACGCCGTGAATCAGTTGGTATCCAGCCTTCCGTCCGGGGAGAGCTGCGCCTACATATTGGAGGCAAATGGCGTTCCCTCCGGCTGCATTGCCGTTGCGCATGCGGGAGAGGGCGTTGCGCAGCTTCGATTTTTCCTGATCGAACCGGAACTTCGGGGAGCCGGCTGCGGCAACCGGCTCATGGAAGCGGCACTGGACTTTTGCCGGGTGAAGCAATACAGAAAGGTGTTTCTTTGGACATTCAGCAAACTCGGCGCGGCAAGGCACCTGTATGCGAAATATGGATTTCAGATTACAGAGACGCACGAGAACGCCGATTGGGGCGCTCCGGTGCTGGAAGAGCGATGGGAAGCAATGCTGCTGTAGCAGCCTAAATTCAATCGGTTAGTCGAAATATAGCGATCGCAAAGCCGCGCTTGAGCGCGGCTTTCTCTCTACCCCCAAGAGCGAAAAAGATATATTCCGCGAAAAAGCACATTCTGCATAAAATTCCTGATAGAATGAACATATGCGTTAAGAAATGCCAATCAATCTGCAATTTGAATGAACAGAATTTTCAATTCAGGTCGTTTATACAGTACGAAAACTCAACTTTCATAATCGGAGGAAACAAATGGACTCACCCATTCGCGTACAAAGCGAGGTCGGAAAGCTCCGGCGCGTGCTGCTGCACCGCCCCGGGCAGGAACTCGAAAACCTCATGCCGCAGTATCTCTCACGGCAGCTGTTTGAGGATATTCCCTATCTGGTGCACGCGCGCGAGGAGCACGACGAGTTTGCCAAAACGCTCCAGAACGCCGGTGTGGAGGTTTGCTATTTGCTCGACCTCGTCGCCGAGGCGGTGACGGATTCCGGTGTGCAGCAGCAGATGGTGGAGGACTTTGTTGCGGAGATCGGGCTCTGCGCGCGCGGCATGGAGCAGCCGGTGCGCGACTACCTGCTGAGTCTGCCGGTGCCGGAGATGCTTGCCGCGATGGCGCGCGGCGTTCGCAAGGGCGAACTCGGCCGCCGGGAGCCGCACCACCTCGTGGACTACATCGACGACGCATATCCCTTCTTCGTCGACCCCATGCCGAACCTATACTTTACGCGTGATTCGCTCTTTACGGTGGGCGGCGGGGTTTGCCTCTCGAGCATGGCAACGCCCATTCGCGCGCGGGAAACGCTCTTTGGGCAGTATCTGTTCGCCAACCACTCCGTGTACCGAAACACGCCCGTGCTGCATCGGCGTGACGATCCGTTTTCGATTGAGGGCGGAGATGTGCTCGTGCTCTCCGAGCGAGTGGTCGCCGTCGGCGTGTCCCAACGCACGGACCCGCACGCGGTGGAAGCGCTCGCCGAGCGGCTGATCGCGGAAGACACGGGCATTGTCCGCGTGCTCGCGGTCGATATTCCGAAAACGCGATCCTACATGCACCTCGACACGGTGATGACCATGGTCGACCGGGACAAGTTCACGATTCATGCGTCGATTCTGCCCGTGATTCGCGCGTTCTCGCTGACCAAACGGGCGGGCAAGCTCGTGATTGAGCCGGAGCGGTACGCGTTTGCGCAGACGCTGGCGGACGCGCTGGAACTCGACTCGGTCACGCTGATTCGGTGCGGCGGGGGCAGCGCGATTGACGCCGCGCGTGAGCAATGGAACGACGGAACAAACACGCTGGCCATCGCGCCCGGCGAGGTGATTGCGTTTTCGCGAAACTATGTGACCAACGGCATCCTGCGGGACAACGGCATTATCGTCCATGAAATCTCCTCCGCGGAGCTATCCCGCGGGCGCGGTGGGCCGCGCTGTATGAGTATGCCGCTCTGGCGGGAGTAAACGGGACTGCCCATGAAATGGCAGATGAGTATGCCACTCTGGCGGGAGTAAACGGGACTGCCCATTAAATGGCAGATGAGTATGCCGCTCTGGCGGGAGTAAACGGGACTGCGAGTAAAACCGCAGTTTAACATACTGCGCTGGAGAAAATAGACGGAGAGTGAACCAAGAATATAAATCACCGCATGTTCGCGCGAATATGCGGATATATCGAATATATACTGCGAGAAACCCGAATTTGCGATATATATTATTGAAAGCAAAAAAAATATAAGGTATAATACCCGCAATACGTCTAAAAAACTGCGGGTGTGTGCCGCTTTTCGGAGGAGCGACCGGGCGGCGGCAAGCAAGCACACACGCTGGTACTGATTTTACGGAGGATGAAAGTTTTTATGGAAGATCGATTCCAAAACGATGTTGCGGTGCAGGTGCCGCGCATCCTGTTGCCCAAGAAGGGCACGGACTATTCCAAATGGGCGGTCGTCGCCTGCGACCAGTTCACGTCGCAGCCGGAGTACTGGGAGGAAGCCAAGCGAATCGTCGGCAAAGCGCCGTCTACGTTGGAGCTGATCTTACCGGAAGCGTATCTGGAAAAGCCCGGCGAAGCGGAGCGCATCAAGAGCATCAAAGCGCATATGCGCGAATACCTCGACAAGGGCGTGCTCGAAGAAAAGCCGCAGGGGTTTGTGCTGGTGACGCGCACCGTCGGCGGCGTGACGCGCACGGGACTCGTGCTTGCGCTCGACCTCGAAGCGTATGATTATTCCAAGGGATCGACCACGCTGATCCGCGCGACAGAGGGGACGATTGTCTCCCGCATTCCGCCGCGGCTCAAGATTCGCGAGGGCGCACCCATCGAGCTGCCGCATATCCTCGTGCTGATTGACGACCCGGATCAAACGGTCATCGAGCCGCTCGCGGAGAGAAAGACGAAGCTCACGAAGCTTTACGATACCGAACTGATGCTCGACGGCGGGCACATCACCGGCCACCTTGTGGACGGCGAGGACGATATTCGCGGCGTACTAGGCGCGCTGGCCGTGCTCAAGGACGAGAAGCGTTTCTCCGAGCGGTATGGCGACCGCACGCCGATGCTCTTTGCCATGGGCGACGGAAACCACAGCTTCGCAACCGCGAAGGCGAACTGGGAAAAGGTCAAAGCGACGCTGCCGGAGAGCGAGCGCGCGGATCATCCCGCCCGCTACGCGCTGGTCGAAGTGGAAAACGTGCATGACGACGGAATCGTCTTTGAGCCGATCCACCGCGTTGTGTTTGGCATGAGCGGCAACCGCGCGATCGAAACGATCCACCGCCACCTTAAGGCGCAGAATGAGTGCGCGCGGGTGGAACTGGGGCGGCTTCCCTGCGCGCAGGGCGGGGACACGCATTTGATTCCGTTCATCACGGGCGAGGTCGAGGGCGCGTTCATCGTGAGCTGCCCGAAGTCGCAGCTCGCGGTCGGCACGTTGCAGGCGGCGCTGGACGAGGCAATCCAAGAGGTCTGCGGTACGGAGATTGACTACATTCACGGTGCAGACGTGGTCAAGGAGCTCTCGCGTAAGGGCGGGGCAATCGGTTTTCTGCTGCCCGCCATGAAGAAGAGCGAGTTCTTCTCCACAGTGATTTACGACGGCGCGCTGCCGCGTAAGACGTTCTCCATGGGCGAGGCAAACGAGAAGCGCTACTATCTCGAGTGCCGCTCGCTGGAACGCAAGTAGGCGGCGACGGTCGAAACAGGTTATCTCGCGGTGCGCGTTTTTCGAAACGCAACCCGCTAATATAGGAACGGGGGAATTTCAGTGGCGGTTAAGACGGTAAAATTTGGCGGAACGAGCCTTTGCAACGCAGAGAACTTTACGAAGGTGAAAAACATCATCCAGGCCGATCCGGCGCGCAAATACGTCGTGCCTTCGGCGCCGGGCAAACGCTTTCCCGGCGACGAAAAGATCACCGACTTGCTGTATCTTTGCTATGCGAAAAACTCCAACGGGCTTTCGTTTGACGAAACCTACAGCCAGATTGCGGAGCGTTACGTTGCCATTGAAACCGAGCTTGGGTTGAAGACCAACATCGCTTCGGAGCTCTCCGCCATCAAGAAGAACATCATCGCCGGCGCAAGCGAGGACTATATCGCAAGCCGCGGCGAGTACCTCAGCGGCCTTCTGCTGGCGGATTTCTTGGGATTCGATTTTTACGACGCGGCGGAGCTCGTGAGCTTCCACGCGGACGGAACCTACGACGACGAAACCACGCAGAAGTGGACGCAGAAGCTCGCGGAGACGCAGAATGTCGTCGTTCCCGGCTTCTACGGGCGCAAACGCGACGGCAGCATCAAGACCTTCTCGCGCGGCGGCAGCGACATTACCGGCGCAATCGTCGCCCGTGCCGTGCAGGCGGACGTCTACGAGAACTGGACGGACGTCAGCGGCTTTTTAATGGCCGACCCGCGCATCGTCGACAACCCCAAGGTGATCTCGGTGGTGACGTATTCCGAACTGCGCGAGCTGAGCTACATGGGCGCGACCGTGCTGCATGAGGATTCCATCTTCCCCGTGCGCCGCGCGCAGATTCCGATTAACGTTCGAAACACGAACCGCCCCGAGGACGAGGGCACGATGGTCATTCCGGACGCGTACCTGAAGTACTACAAGCGCGAGGGCGTGCTCACGGGTGTTGCCGGGCGCAAGGGTTTTACCGTCATCAGCGTCTACAAGGACAACATGCACAATGAGGTCGGCTTCGGCTACCGTCTGCTGCGCGTCTTGGATCGCTACAACATTTCGTTTGAGCATGTGCCGAGCGGAATCGACACCATGAGCCTCGTCATTTCGGACGCAAAGCTCAAGGAGCATCTTGAGGCGGTACTGCGCGAGATTCAGCACGACTGCGAGCCGCAGAGCATTGAGGTGCACTCCAACATGGCGCTCGTCGCGACAGTCGGCAAGGGCCTGATTCGCTCCCTCGGCGTGGCCGCGCGTCTGTTTGGCGCGCTCTACGAGGCGGGCGTCAACGTCCGCATGATCGATCAGGGCTCCTCGGAGATGAACATCATCGTCGGCATCGAAAACGACGATCTCAACACCGCGGTCAAGGCGATCTACCACGCGTTCGCGTAAGGGTTCACACAAGCAACCAGAGCTCCTCCAATCGGGGGAGCTTTTTTTGTTGTCGGGAGCAAAAGCGGAACGGAATTAACTTGGTATTTCCGATTGAAATTGTGAATAAACGACAGGATTATACAGGAGTGTCGATTGATCGGGCGCGTTGCTTGTGCTAAAGTGAAGAAAAACAATCGAGGGAAAACATGCGATATTGGAGCCGGATTCTTGCGTTGCTGCTGGCGGTTTTGTTGTGCATTCCGCTTTTCTCCTGTACCGGTGATAAGCTGACAACTCAGCCGGAGAAGACGACCGAAGGCGTGCTGAATTGGGCTGGTCGTGGTAAGGAAGAAAAGAAAACTACGTTGGAACCGGAAGGATATCCGATTACATTCGGATTGAGCACGGGTGTCGCGTATACGTCCAGGTCCTATATGAATCCGTACTTTGGTCTGCGTATTGACCTGGATCACGACTGGATGATTGATTCAACGTTCGAGATTGATGAGGCGAATGATCTTCCGACGAATCTTTCCCAGAATAGGCGAAAAGAGAAATATTTAGACCTACTCGACACAGGCGCCGCGGTGTCTGATTTCTATGCGGAATCTGATAGCGGGTTGCAAGGAATCAGCATTACCATAGTCTATTGGGACGAGGAAAACAATACCGGAGAAAAGGGCACAGCTTATCACGAAAAATATGCGCAGGTATTGCGAGGCGATACGGAACAAGGCGTTGTTAAGCTGAATGACGGTAAGGTGGAACAGGCGTATATTGCCGGTGAAAGCTGGCCGTGCTTGTATTACACGATTGAAAATGACGTAGCAAAGACCTATTGTGCGACTGTATTTTTGCAGCGTGGAAACTACATTCTGATTCTGGCAGTGGATTCCCTGATTACAGATCATACAGAAGAGCTTCTGAATCGTATGGAACCACTGAAGTAGAATCAGATTCACATTTAAATCGTACGTTTGGAGGAGAGAATGAAGAAGACAATCCGGAGGATAGCGCTACTTCTACTGTTGCTGCTAATCCTTTTGTCTATGTTTGCCTGCGATGAATTCATGCCGTTCGGGGCAGCCTCAACACCAACACCAATTCCGACGGAGAAACCACTTCCATCTCCTAGGCCAGCGCTGGAATCAGCTCAGAGTGACTTATATATAATAGGCGGTGTCACTCAAAAGGCGGGGTATTATAGTTCGACCTTCGAAATAGGGTTTGACCCGCCGCAGGATTGGCTGGTACTTGATGAGAATGTAATCGATGGAGTGAATCACGTTACGGCAGATCCAAATGACCCAGCTGTAAGGAGGGAGGCGTATGAGTCCAACCTGAAACAAGGCGCTTATATTCTTGAATATTACGCATATCGGGAGAAACCATATGCATCGATCACTGTAGTAGCAAGGCAGAAAACCAGTTCGGAGGGTGAGTCGTTCTCAGAGTTGGAAGTTCTGGACGAAATGCAATTATGGCTGCTCGACGAAAACAACGATCAAATGCTTGAAGTGGATAAAATTGCGCTAACTACTCTTGAAGTGTTCGGAGGGGAACACCCAATTTACCAATTTGAAAGCACAAGAGACAACGCAAAGGTATATGGTGCAATCCTTGCATATAAAATGAACACGTTATTCGATGTATTTGAGGTTATGGCCAATTCCGAACAGGAGTTGATGGAAATCCTGCAGAGCTTCCATAAAGTCAATTGAGTCATGGCAGAGCAGACAAATAATCAACTCGCTTGCGGAAATGGAGGTTTTTATCTTTCAGTTACCAAACTTGTGATTCGCCCTTCGCCACGCGCACAAAGACTCGTTGACAGAACCCGCTTTCGGGACTAGAATGAGCTCACCCAGAGAAATAAATCGGAAAGTGAAGTGACGGCGCGTGGTTTACCGGGGCGCGTGTTCCCATACCGCAATCGATTGGTCCGATCCCGATCAGGCCTCCATGCAGGCGAAGATCGACGTCATGCGGGATATGATTTCCCATAACCCGATGTCCTATTCGGAGAAGGACGAACTCGTTCGGATTCACATGGCCGATCAGTCCCGTCGCGCGGACGAAACGAGCAAGGCCGTTGCCGAAGTGGCGAAGCGGGGTAAATGGGATATCTAACGCAAAACGCTGCAAACAAATACTCTCCCCTGCGGGAGAGTATTTTTATGTGGAGCAATCGTTATTTCACGAACGACGTGACCAGCGCTTCCAGAATCTGCGTCACTTTCTCCATGGACTGGACGCTGATGAACTCATACCGTCCGTGGAAGTTGTACCCGCCGGTGCAGAGGTTCGGGCAGGGCAGACCCATGTAACTCAAGCGCGAACCGTCCGTTCCGCCGCGAATCGGCTCGCAGAACGGGGTCACGCTGACGCGCTCCATCGCCTGCTTCGCCGCGTCCACGATGAACGCCGGAATCTTGGATTTCATGTTGTAATACGTGTCGCTCAAATCAAGAGTAACCGTACCCGCGCCGTACTTGTCGTTGAGATAGGCGCAGGCCTTTTTCATCAGCTCTTTCTTTTGCTCGAATTTCGCGCTGTCGTGGTCGCGCAGAATGTAGCTCATGTTCGCGTGATCCACGCAGGCCTCGAGCTTGTCGAGGTGGAAGAATCCCTCGTAGTCCGCCGTGCAGGCCGGATTCTCCAGCGCGGGCAGCAGAGCGTGCAGCTCCATGGCGACGAGCGTCGCGTTGACCATACGCCCCTTGGCGGAACCGGTGTGTACGCTGACACCCTGAATGCGAATCTCCGCGCCCGCGGCGTTGAAGCACTCGAAGTTGATCTCGCCGAGAGCGCCGCCGTCCACCGTATAGCCAAACTCCGCGCCAAACGCCGCAACGTCAAACAGATCGACCCCGCGGCCAACCTCCTCATCCGGCGTGAACGCGATTCGAATCTTCCCGTGTTCCGGCGCATCCGGCGCGAGCAGGCGCTGAGATAGCGTCATGATCTCCGCGACGCCCGCCTTATCGTCCGCGCCGAGCAGGGTTGTTCCGTTTGTGCAGACAATTTCCTCGCCAACGTGGTCCAGAAGTTCCGGAAACTGCGCGGGGGAAAGCGTGTAGCCGTTGCCCATGGCGATGTCGCCGCCGTCGTAGTTTGGCGTGAGCACGGGGGTCACGTTCGTGCCGGTGACCGCGTCCGACGTATCGACATGCGACAATAGTCCAATGACGGGTGCGCTTTTCTTCGTGTTGGCGGGGATGGTTGCGGTCACGTAGCCGTGTTCGTCCAGCTGTACGTCCGCCGCACCCAACTTAATCAGCTCATCGCGCAGCAGCCGGCTCAGGTCGAGCTGCTTTTGCGTGCTCGGCACGGCGTCCATATGGTGCTGGGACTGGGTGTCAATTTTCACATAACGCAAGAAACGGTCTTTTACGGATTCCATTCGGGTTTCGCTCCTAATTTCTGTTTGATTCGAAAAGAGCATACCACGCGGATTCCTGCATGGCAAGCGGGACGGCGGGCCAATCAACACCGCCAAAAAATCGGAAAAGGCGTTTCCTTGCGGAAAAACGCCTTTCAAGTCGGTTCTTCAACTCTGATTCCGATTATATCCGAGAACGGAATAAGGGGAATGCGTTAGCGACCTTTGTGGTTCTGGAAACAAGCGCTGCAGTAGACGGGGCGATCGTTTCTCGGTTGGAACGGGATCTTGGTGGGCGCTCCGCACTCGGCGCAAACCGCATCAAACATTTCGCGGTCACTGCTACGAGTGGACTTGCGGCTCGTGCGGCAATCTTTGCAACGGACGGGTTCGTTCTGGAACCCCTTCTCTGCATAGAACTCCTGCTCGCCGGCCGTAAAGACGAAATCCTTACCGCAATCCTTGCATACCAGTGTCTTGTCTTCGAACATTTGGATTTTTTCCCCTTTTCGGTTCATGAAATTTCTGATATCCGAGTGCCGGCTGACCTGGTTTTTGCCCCCACACCCGCCAACTGGAAGGGTCGCTACCCGGCGATGTGCCTCTCACTACTGCCTCTCTCGAAGTGCAAACAGATGTGCTTCGGTTGGACTTACTTCTAGACCGCACCATGCTCACGGGGCTTTGCCCGCTTACGTGGATCGTTTTGCCTGCGACTGGCATCGATTTTCAACCACAGACCCGATACGCGGATACCAAAAACATTATAAAACACTCAATTGTAAAATTGCAATGTATTTTTTCGTATCAAAACTTGAAAAACCGCCCGAATTAGGCGGTTTTCTGCTTATTTATGCGCTGGTTCGTCCAGATTATACTGTGCGCGCGGTCCGCCGACGTATTTCGGGCGCGTCTTGGCGAGAATCAGCATCGCTTCGCCGACCTTGCGCTCTTCGGTGTGCACCGGTACGACGACGGGGTGCAGATGCATGCCAATCATCGTGCCGCCGATGTCCATACCGAGCGCGGCTCTTGCCGCAACGTCCTCCACCATCACGCGGTCGGGTATGCGGTTGTAGGCTTCGGTAGCAAACGCGCCGCCCGCGTGCAGCCACGGGCGTACCCAAACCTCCTGCAGGCCATAGCGCTCCATGCAGGAGCGGCTGGTGCAGATGGCGCGATTGATGTGCTCGCAGCCCTGCACGGCGAGAAACAGCCCCGCCGCCGTGATCTTGGGCAGCACCGCGTCCATCACGGCCTTCGCGGCTTCCTCGCTGGAGGCGGAGCCGATGCGCTTTCCGATGATTTCGCTCGTGGAGCAGCCAATCACGAAGATATCTCCTGCGCGGTACTCCGCGCTCGCGAGCAGATGATCGACCGCCTCAGCAGCCTGGCGGGTAATTTCAGCAACATTCATGGATTAAAAACACCTCTTTGGTTCTGTACTCATTCAACAACAAAGTATAGCACAAATCTGGCGTATTCTGCGTGTGTTTTTTGCGGAATCCAAGATTTGCGCTGTGTTATACTAGCTTTATGAATTGGATCACTCCGTTAATGGATTGGTATCGAGTAAACGCGCGCGATCTGCCCTGGCGCAGAACGCGGAATGCGTATGCGATCTGGATCAGCGAAATCATGCTCCAGCAGACGCGGGTTGCCGCCGCAATTCCGTATTATGAGCGCTTTCTGAGTGAATTGCCGGATGTTTCCGCGCTGGCAAACGTGGACGACGACCGCCTGCATAAGCTCTGGGAGGGTCTCGGGTACTACAGTCGGGCGCGGAACCTCAAACGCGCGGCAGTCGAAATCGTCGCCCGATTTGGCGGCGAACTGCCGAACACGTATGAAGCGCTCTTGACCCTGCCCGGCATCGGGGAATACACCGCGGGTGCAATCGCGTCCATCTCGTTTGGCGAGGCGGTGCCCGCCGTGGACGGAAATGTGCTACGTGTCTACGCGCGGTTGTTTGCGCTGGAGACGGATATTCGAGATCCGGCGTTCAAAAAACAGGTTCGCGCGGCGCTGCTGCCGCTTGTTCCGAAGGACGCTCCGGAGGTGTTTAACGCGGCGCTGATGGAGCTCGGCGCGGTTATTTGCCTGCCAAACGGCGCGCCAAAGTGCGAAGCGTGTCCCGTGCGCGATTGCTGTGAGGCGTACCGTCAGGGAAAAACGGCGGAGCTGCCGGTTGTCGGCGCGAAGAAAGCGCGGCGAATCGAGCGAAAGACGGTGTTTGCGCTAACGGAGGACAGCCAGTTACTGGGATTACGCGGCCCGAAGACGGGATTGCTTGCGGGGCTCTGGCAACTGCCGGAAACGGCGGGGGAGTTGACGGACGCTGAGGCCGCCGCGTGGCTTGGCAAACGGGGAATTCGCCCCGTCGGCGAACTGCGGTTTTACGAGCGCAAGCACATCTTTACCCATATCGAGTGGCACATGCGCGTCTGCGCGGCGGAGGTCGCCGCGGATGCGCTGCCGGAAGGCTGGATGCGGCTGGACGAAAGCAACGCGCTGCCGACGGCGTATCGGGTTTGCCTGTAGCGAAGGTTCTATCGAAACATCAAAAAAGAACGCTCGAATGGGCGTTCTTTTGCTTTGATTTCGTTTCTGTTATTTTGCCTGTCGCCAAGGGCGCTTGCCATCCAACCAGCCGAGCTCCTTCCAATATTGACGCTCCGTCGGTGACGAACCCCAGCCGGACTTCTGCATGTTTGCCATCATCTGGAACACAAATCTCGTTTTCAGACCGACGATTGGCTTCTTTGCGACGGACAATTTCCGCGCGAGCTTCGCCATGTCCCGTTCAATCTTCGCTTTCTTCTCCGGCTTTACGCCTGCCCAGTTCATCGCTTGTACGCCGATTCCATAGCGCCGGATGCTTGGCACGCCCCAGAAGAACAGTGATTGCGCGATGGTCTTGATGGCGCTGCCCGTGCCCATTCCGGCTGCCGTGGAAATCACAACCGCCCGTTTATGGAACATGCAGGCTCTGGGACGGTGCGACATCCAGCGGGTAAAGGTTAAATCGAGAAAGGACTTCATCGGAGCGGATGGGGCAAAACAGTAGTTCGGGGTGGTGAAGATCATTAGATCGGCCGCCTCCAACGCGTCCGTGATGCGGCGTTTCTCCTCATAGAACGGGCAGTTGGCGTCGCCCTCGATGCAGCGATAGCAGCCCACACAGAAATGATTCAAATCCCTTGGCAGAAAGAACTCGACGATTTCGTTCTCCGAGGCGATTTTATCGGCGAGCATACGCCCAATGTGATAGGTGCTGCCCTTGTGGTTCTGTCCGTGTACCAGTACGATTTTCATTTCAAATTCCCTTTTCGATTCCTGCTCGAACCGATCACTGAAGAAGATACTAAACGACTGTCGTTGGCCGCTAGATTGGCCGTCTGCCTTCCATCGCCTTTGCCAGCGTCACCTCGTCCGCATACTCCAGATTGCCGCCGATCGGAATTCCGTGCGCAATGCGTGTGCAGGAAACGCCCATTGGCTTGAGCAGCCGTGCGATGTATGAGGCGGTCGCTTCGCCCTCCACGTCCGGATTCGTCGCGAGGATAACCTCCTTGACACCGCCCGCCTTAATTCGCTCGACCAGCTCGTTGATGCGAATGTCGTTTGGGCCGATGCCGTCCACGGGGGAGAGCACACCGTGCAGCACGTGGTATTTTCCGTGAAATTCCCGCGTGCGCTCCATCGAGACGACATCCTTTGCGTCGCAGACGACGCAGAGCACGCTGCCGTCGCGGTTGTCGTCCGCGCAGATGCCGCAGGGGCTCACGTCCGTATACGTTCCGCAGATGGGGCAGTCGACCACCTTCTCGCGCGCGGCAACAATCGCCGCGGCAAGCTCCTGCGCCTGCGGCACGGGCATATCGAGAATATGGTACGCGAGCCGCTGCGCCGTCTTCTGGCCGATGCCGGGCAGGCGCGAAAGCTGCGTGGTCAGCCGTACGATGGGTTCGATCGTGAGCATTATAACCCGAGCCCCAGCCCGCCGGTGATCTTGTTGATTTCGTCCTCAATCGTCTTGGTCGCGGTGCGCAGCGCTTCGTTGACGGCGGAGAGCACGAGATCCTGCAGCATCTCCACATCGTCCGGATCGACGCACGCCGGACTGATGACGATGGACCGCACGTCTTTTGCGCCGCTGACGGTCACGGTGACCATTCCGCCGCCGCTGCTGGCCGAGAACTCACGCTCGTTGAGCTCCGCCTGGGTACGCTGAACGTCCTGCTGCATCTTCTGCGCGCGCATCATGAGCTGCTGCATGTTGCCGCCGCCCATTCCGCCGCCCATTCCGCCGGGAAATCCGCCTTTTGCCATAAAAATATCCTCCTGAGTTGTATTGAATCATTGATGTTGCAGCCGGGGCTGCAGTTCGCGCTGAAACGCTGTAAAACTGGTCATAGCATATCTCTGTTCTCAGTGTAATAGTCCAGTGGTACGGCACCTAAAGCCGACTGGAGTAGATTTGCTGGAAAACTGGCGAGCAGCGCGTTATAGCTGCTCACGGCGCTGTTATAGTCCTGCTTCGCCTTGCGTATGCTGGCTTCCTTGCCTGTGATCTGAGCAATCATCTGCTGTACTTCGGGGTTTGACCTCGCATTTTGATCGGCTAGGATTACCCTTAGAAATTCCTGAGTGCCGACCAGCGAGTCAGCGGAGCGCAGAAGCATTGACGAAAGGGAATCCATCAGCGCATTTGTCGAGGATTGTCTTGCGCTCTCGCGATAGTAGAACGTTAAAAAATCCATGACCTTATGAATGGAGTCTTCAAGTTCGATCTTCTCGTTCTCAATGTGTTGCCGCTTGCCTTCGCAGGACACGCGCATGGTGGAAATACGATTGGACAAACGCGTGTACCCGTTGATCAACGCAATGCCTGCGATGATCGAACAGGAGAGGATGAGCGCGGTGCCGGAGAATCGATCAAGTCCCGCCTGATTGTCCGGATACAGAATCGCATAGACGAAGAGCAAAGCGATCCAGCCGATAAAGACACCAAGAAGAAGTAAGAGCGTCTGTATATAAAGCTTTTTCATTCGAATACGTTCCTATCCTGCTCCTGCTGATGGGGGGGGGTGAAGGTGTTGCGGTAGTTGCGCGAACTCAAGGGGACTCGGTCACATATTACCGCTGGCAGCAAAAGGAGCGATTCTCCGTCGCGAACGCAACGCGGTGTTCACTCAATTGTGAGTTTATCGCCGAACAACTCTTTTGCCAGCGCTTCGGCGGTGTCGCTCGCGGGCGCGGCCTTGGTCGTGGTGAGAATCAGTTTTGCGTCCGGCCGAATGTTCTGCAGCGCGCGCTGCGTCGGTTCAAAGTTGATCGGCGCGGAGAGACCCTTGAGCTTCATCTCCTGCGTGGCGGTAAAGCCGACCGTCAGGATGTTTTGCTCAAACTTGATTGCGACGGCTTCCCTTGCCAGCGCCTGGATAAACATATTCGGAATCGCGGCGATGGTTTCGCGCCAGATGGCTGCTGCGTCGTCCGAGCCTGCCGCAACGGCTGTTTTCTGCGGCGCGGCCGGTTTCGCACTCTGGGGTATGCGCGCCTCCGGTTCAGAGGAGACGATCTCGGAGAACTGCACCGGTGGCGCTTCCTCCGGCCAGGGTGCGGAGTCGTCGGGGAGCTCCTGCGCCTGCGGTTTCGGGCTTGGTTTCGGGCTTGGTTTCGGCTCCGGCTTGGATTCCGGTTTGGGTTCCGGCGCGGGTACGGCGCTTGCCGTGTGGGCGGGAACGCCGTCCTTGACCTGCGCTTCCAGCCGGTCGACGCGCGCTTCCAGATTTGTCAGCGAGAGCGCATCCTCGGGGCGACAGATGTGGATCAGCGCGCTTTCGAGCATGGTGCGCGGGGCTGGCAGATACCGCATGTCGTTCTGCGCCGCGAGCAGGCGATCCACCGCGAGCACGAGTCGCGCTTCGGAGGCGGCGCTTGCCTGCTTTAGGTAGCGCTGCATCATGTCCTCCGTGCAGTCCAGCAAATCCTCGCACTTACCGCAGGTTTTCGCCAGCAGCAGCGCGCGAAAATGCGCGGAAAGATCCGCGGCAAACACGGAGAGGTCGCGCCCGCCCTGGACGATTCCGTCCAGCAGGCGAAGCGTCTTTGGTGCGTCGGAACCAAGCAGCGCGTCCGAAATGTCGAAGAGGAACGAATCCTCCATGCTACCGAGCACGTCGTATACGTTTTGCGTGGTCACGTGGTCCCCGCAGAACGCGAGGCACTGATCCGCGAGGGACAGCGCGTCGCGCATCCCGCCCTGCGCTGCGCGCGCAATCAGCGTTAGCCCGCCGTCCTCAATGCTGGCGCCCGCGCGGGAAAGCACGCTGGTGAGCGTGCGCTTGATATCCGGGATCGAGATTCGGTGAAAGTCGAACCGCTGGCAGCGGGAGATGATTGTTGCGGGGAGCTTCTGCGGCTCGGTCGTCGCGAGGATAAACAGAATGTGCTCCGGCGGCTCCTCCAGCGTTTTGAGCAGCGCGTTGAACGCCGCGCCGGAGAGCATATGAACTTCGTCGATGATAAACACGCGGCGGCGCAGGCGTAGCGGCGCGTACTGCGCGCTCTCGATGAGGTCGCGCACGTCGCTGACGCTGTTGTTGCTCGCCGCGTCAATTTCCGTGATGTCCGAGGAGCCCTCGCTCGTGGTGATGAGGCATGCCTCGCATTTGCCGCAGGGTTCGCCATCCTCGGGAGAGAGGCAGTTCACCGCGCGCGCGAGGATGCGCGCCGAGGTGGTCTTGCCCGTGCCGCGCGTACCGCAGAACAGATAGGCGTG
Organism: Christensenella sp.; assembly: GCA_034927595.1. Taxonomy (GTDB): domain Bacteria; phylum Bacillota; class Clostridia; order Christensenellales; family CAG-138; genus UBA7703. Next base: position 7,569 of record JAYFPQ010000022.1, on the reverse strand, counting down.
CGCCGGGCGATCCGACGCAACCTGATGCTTCAGCGTTGTGGTGATATGCTCCTGCCCGATCACTTCCGAAAAGCGGACTGGGCGGTATTGGCGGTAGAGCGCGCGATAGGCCATAGACAAACGTTTCTCCTGAGTTCTATTCAAAAAATATGATACCATAAATCGTGGTTCGGTTAAAGAACGGATTCCGAAACGATCCGCGGCCGTCGAATGTTTCATTGCGCGCGGGTGTGGCTTCGAAGGAAGGCTTTCTGCGCGGCCACCACCGAATCCGCTTTTTTTGAAATTTCGGTGTTACCTTTTTTTAGAATTAGACTCATTATATGTGAAACTGGTTGAAATTGTTTGGAAAGGAAGTAAGGATGGAACAGCACGGCGAGTTTAACCGCGTCTACGAAGAAACCCATCGGGATGTATTGCGATTTATCGTTGCAAAGACAAACCGGGCCGACGACGTCGAGGATATCTTACAGGAGGTATATCGAAGTTTCTATGTGCGCTTGTGCCGGGGCGGTGCACACTCTGTTCGCAATGCGAAACCGTATCTCATAGCGATAGCTAAAAAAGAACTCGTTCGCTTCTACCGAAACAAGCGTATCAAGGCTGAGCGAGAGGTTGCTCTCTTGGAAGATGCAGAGGAGATAGCGGAACCGCTCGACGAACAGTTCTTTACCAACGAAGCGGCTGCGCGGACTTGGCAGATTGTTCGAAACGAACCGCTGCTGTCGTATAAAGCGTTTACGCTCTATTATGGATTCTCCATGCGGATTTGCGATATCGCGCGGGTAATCGGCCTGACAGAACCGGCGGTAAAGCAACGCTTGATGCGCACCAGAAACAGAATTCGCAGAGAGCTGAAAGGAGAACGGCAATGACGGAACGGGAGTTTTTCAATAAGTGCATTCTAGAGCATATTGTGGATCACGATCGAATCCTGCGCGGGATCGGCTACTCGCAAACCAAGCGCAGGCACAAAGCCAAACGGGCACTCTATCTGATTGCGACGCTTGTTCTCTGCGTTATCGTTACGATAGCGTGCATTCCCGAAGCGAGAGCGGAGGTGCTCTCCTGGCTTGGCTGGAGTACGACGCCGGGGGATTACCTCGGCCAGGACCCGCAGGCGCGCGAACCGGTGGAGCCGATTGAGGCGCTGATTACATCCGCAAATCCGGGCGATGCAAGTGGCAGCGTGACAAACGCGGGCGAGCTGGGGCGCATCTCCGAGTTGCTTGCCCGGCGACTGAACGTTTCGCCGCTGGAAGCCATGTACGACGGGGACTGCGTCTATCTTACGTTGAAACTGGGCGGCGGGTTCGGTGTTTGGCTACTGGAGCAGTACACGGGCGGGGACGTCGCCAGCGTGGCGATTGCGCCGGATCAGCTCGATAATTTCTTCGATCATGCCGTACCGGAAGAATATCGAACTGGCCGGGAGGTTTACCTTTCGCATACGATCGGGCAGCTCATCTTAACACTGCCGGATGGCAGCGTTCTGAGCGGCGATGTTCGTCTAGCCAATGCAGAGGCGTATTCAACCCTTCTGGAAGAGATAGCCCGCGAGCCGCAACGGGCAAACGAACGGACCGAAGCGTTTCTCGCCGAACACGATATTACCGCATACGCCGCCCTGAAAGCGAACCCGGAATACCTGCTTTCACGCGCGGATGAATCCGGCTGTATTCTCGGCAAGCTTTCGCTGCTGCTGCAAAACGAGGCGCCGGGTTCGAAAACAACGGCACCTGTCACCGTTTTGGAGGCCGACGTCGGCAGTATTTCCGTCAACGTCGCGACGTATCGAACCTTTTCGGAGACGGTTAGCGGCAAATCCGAGTCGGCGGAGTGGACGGGTGAGGCGATTTTTACGCGGTATGACGATAGCGAAGTTGCGGATAACACCTACGGCTATGTGACGTTTACAAACCGTGTGTTGAATCTGAACGGACTGAAGATGAAAGCGCTCGGCGTTAAGGTGGACGCAACGGGGATTAAGGATTTTCAGGTGGAGGTGACCTATCCCGACCACTGGTCGGAGGAGGACATACGAGTGTTCTCGGGCGCTTATGGAATTCGCTTTCGTCTGCTGATCAACGGCGAAAGAGGCGATTGGGCTGTGAATGGGCTACTGCGTGTGCTTGATGGGCAGGATGCGGATACGCGCATCTGGCATTGCAGAGCCGCCAGTCAGGTCCCGCTTGGCCTTTTGACACAGATTCGGGAACTCACGCTGATACCTTATATTTGCTACCGAACGGCCTATTATGAACTCCTACCCGATGCAATGGGCGAACGCACCATTCGCGGCGAGGTTACGCCGCTCGAGCTGGGGCAGCCGTTTCGGATTTGGAACGAGTTCTATGGCGGTTTCGATACGAACGAAACCGAGTATACGCAATATGCGCTCACCTTCTCCATTTCTGGGGACGATTCGGGCGCAGGCGAATAGACGTCGCCGCCGCTCCAGCGTCTCAGGAAAAAGGAAAGAATTGCTGGTTCAGGAGGTTTTTCGCTAAAAAGGCTTCACGCAATCGCGCGTTCCTGCTTTCCTTCGTTGACCGAAGCGCTGCGTTGGGGTAAAATGGAACACGTGAAACGTATGAGTAAACATTTGAAATATTCGCCCTCCCGGCGCAGATGGAATCTGGACGCAACGTCGTTCGGGCCCACGCTGAAGCTCGTTGTTGCGCTGTTGCTGTTCGCGGCGTTTGCGCTGCTGACGATCTTTGTGATTGTTCCGTTCGTCTCCGCGCGGCTTTCCAGCGGCGACCCGCTCTTTGGCGCAACGCCCGCTGCCGAAACGGCAAAGGAAACCGCCCCGCCGATCAACCCGATGCTGCTCAATCAGGTGAAAACCGTGCAGTATGGCGCGGGCTACGGCCTGCCGACCGCCGTGGTGGACCCCAGCGTCTACGAAGGCGAAATCCTGTTTGCCACCGGCGCAAGTGAAAATGCCTGTGACCGGCTTGTCCGGCTCAATCCGGAAACGGGCGCGTTTGCCAACGTCGAACTCAAGCGGCTCAACGACACGATTCGTTACCCGGTGGAGAACGCGGACATGATTCTCTACGCGGACTGCAAGACGGGCGGCGGCGGCAGCATCGTCAAGCTCGACAAGACGACGGGCAAAACGCTCATCCTCTCGGAGTTTGCGCTGGAAGCGCCGAAGCTCGCGCTGGAAGCGCCCTACGCAGTCTGGACGGAGCGGACGGACGCGGCCACCGCGAAGCTGGTGGTCTGCGACTTGACAAACGGCGAGCTACTGACCCTCGCGGTCTTCACGAATTCCCCCTATGCCGAGAGCGAGCCCTCCATTCGGAGCGGCCAGGTGATCTATGCGGACGCGGACGCGACCAACCCGCAGGGCAGCCTGATTCGAACGGTGCTCTTGACCGACAACAGCCGCTGGGACTTTACGGCGGGCAGCTTTGTGCACGACCCCAAGAGCGCGGGCGACCGCTGGGCGTATCTTTCCGGCAATCACGACGGCAGCAGCGACCTGTATGTCAGCGTGAACGGCGGCGCGCCGAGCCGGATTGCGCGCGGGGTGATTGACTTTGACATCACGCCGACCTGCGTGGTGTTCAGCCGCGACGAAACGGTGTATGCCTACGCGTTTGCGGATACAAAGACCTATGTGCTCAGCGAAACGGGAACGAACTCCCAGTTTGTGATGGCCGAAGGCGACTATGCGCTCTGGCGCGACATGACCGACACCGCGCAGCCGTTCTGGAAGTACATCAAGGTGGTTGAATAATGGCGAAGGATCGCATGACCTACATCTGCGGCGAATGCGGTTACGAGTCCGCCAAGTGGATGGGCAAGTGCCCGCAGTGCGAAAGCTGGAACACGATGACGGAGTCCGCCGTCGTGCAGGTGAAGTCCTCCGCGCCGTCCGGTTCCGCCGTGTCACAGAAGCTCTCCAAGGTGGTTCCGCTGCCGCAGAAACGCGTGTCCGCGGGTATTGGCGAGCTGGATCGCGTGCTCGGCGGGGGAATCATCCGCGGCATGGTCGTGCTGCTCGGCGGCGATCCCGGCATCGGCAAATCGACACTGCTGCTCCAGGCGGCGGATACGCTCGCGTCGGAGGGCGCCGTGCTCTATGTGTCCGGCGAGGAAAGCGCGTCCCAGATCAAGCTGCGCGCCGACCGCCTCGGCATGCAGAACGATATCGACGTGCTTTGCGAGACCGATCTGGATCGAATCATCGACGAGGCAACGAGCACGCGCTGCAACGTGCTGATCGTGGACTCGATTCAAACGATCCTCTCCGAGGAGAGCGCCGGTTCGCCCGGCAGCGTCAGCCAAGTGCGCGCCGCGACCTCGCGGCTCACGCGCTACGCAAAAGAGACCGGCGTGGTCGTGTTCATCGTCGGCCACGTGACCAAGGATGGCAACATCGCGGGCCCGCGCGTGCTGGAGCACATCGTGGACACCGTTTTGTATTTTGAAGGCGACCGCCACGAGGGGCTGCGGCTGCTCCGTGCGGTCAAGAACCGGTTCGGCTCAACCAACGAGGTCGGCGTGTTCGAAATGGGCGACGGCGGCATGCGCGAGGTAGCCGATCCTTCGCGGCTGTTCCTTTCCGGCGAGAGCGCGCCGGGTTGCTGCGTCACCTGCGCCATGGAGGGGTCGCGCCCGATCCTGGCCGAGGTGCAGTCGCTATTGATCGACAACGCGTTTGGCAATCCGCGCCGAACGAGCGCAGGGGTCGACATCGGACGGCTGAGCCTGCTGCTCGCGGTGCTCGAAAAGAAAGCGCATCTCAAGGTTTCGACAAAGGATGTTTATCTCAACGTCGTCGGCGGGCTGAAGCTCGACGAGCGCAGCACGGATCTTGCCGTTGCGCTCTGCGTGGCTTCCGCGCTGATGGATCTGCCGCTTCCGCCGCACACCGCCGCGCTCGGCGAAGTTGGACTGACGGGCGAGGTGCGGTCTCTGAGCCGAATGGAAACGCGGCTCAACGAGTGCGTCCGGCTGGGGTACGACACGGTGCTGCTGCCGAAATCGGCCAAGGCGGCGAAGCTGCCGGGGTTGAAGCTCGTGCCCGTTGCGACCGTCGGTGAGGCGATCGCCTATTGCTACGAAAAGAAACCTGTGGTATAATCGCTCTTGCGCGTTTCGGGAATATTCCCGGGAAAAGCGCGTGTTTTACAAAGCCGAATATCGTTTGTGCCCGTAGCTCAGCTGGATAGAGTATCAGACTCCGACTCCGGTGGTTGCAGGCGAGAATTTGACAACTTAAAACTTGTGCCCGTAGCTCAGCTGGATAGAGTATCAGACTCCGACTCTGAGGGTCGAAGGTTCGAATCCTTTCGGGCACGCCAAAAACCCCCTAATTAGGCGACTTTTTAGGGGGTTCCATTTTAGCTCATTTTCCAAAACGTGCGACAATGCGACAAATCCGAAAAAAGCGTTATTCAGGGTATAAAAAGAAAGACCTGCGAGAGGATGAACTCGCAGGTCGATAATGGTTTTTGTCGCATTTTTGACGCACAAGGGGGTTAAAAATTTATTCTGCCGTGAGCATGAAAAAAGGATATGCCTCATGCTGACGATTGGCCAAAGAAGTAAAACCTACGACCTCCGGGTTATGAGTGCGTATTTATGCGAATTATAGTTATGTTTATGCGATCACAATCGCGAATAGTCGCCGATCTTTGCGGATAATCAAAAATGTATTTTCGATGATTATTTATGATTATAAGCCATTATTGATGGCAATAAACATCAAATAAACATCAGGTAGTAGGTTTCATTTTCACAGTTTTTTGCGCAATTGAGCGGGTTCGAGTCCAACAAAGGGAGCTGGCTAAACCCTCATGAAGTGATACAATCGCGCGAATCAAAGCGGGTGGGTGCAAATTGGTGTGGGTGGGTGCAAGAGGGTGCTAACGACAATATGATGCGTAAAAAACATAAGATTACTGTGCTTGTTATTAGCTGGCAGGGCTTTCAGATCTATATGAACTGTCGCACGCAGCCTAGGATGCAAGATACCTGTACAATTTGAGAATCAATATTTTCAGGGATTGTCTGGGAGAACAACCGAACAAAAGGTGTTCGGAAGTGGCATGATAGTGGTTTTGATGTTGGATTTTTGAGGTTTTAAGCAACCAATATCGATCAGCGAGATATGGTCGGGTATCAAAACTTTATGAAATCTGGGTTTATGCAAAGAACAACGGTATATATTGAACTTTGAGGTTCAGATATCTACCATCGTTCAGAAAACCATACAGAATAACAAAACTCTCAGACGCGTGGTTCTATGCCTGCGCCTGAGAGTTTATAGAATCACTCTTGAGATACTATTAGTCGATCTGGCTGACAAACGTATTCGCAATCTGTCCGCCGTCGGTCAGGATATCAATTCCGGAGAGGTAGCCCGCGCCGGGCGAGCAGAGGAAGGAGACGAGGGCGGCGATTTCGTATGGATGACCCCATCTTTCGAATGGGATGGAGTCCAGCTGCATTTGCGCGGTCTCCGGCTGGTTGTCCAGTAACGCCTGGTGCATTGGCGTCATATAGGAGCCGGGAGAGATGCTGAGAATCCGGCAGCCTTTTTTCGCAAAACGAACGGTGTTTTTCTGCGAATAGTAGATCACAAACCGCTTTGAGAGACAATACGCCATACCTGCACATGCAAATGCATCGGAGTTGAAAGGTTCAATTTGCTCTTGAAGCTTGCTATAAAAGGCCGCATCGGAATAGCCGTCGAACACCTCATACCATTCATCCGGGGCTTCGATCGTATGCGCCGCAAGCGAAGCAAAGTTGATCATCACACCGCCCTCCTCGAGGAGCGGGAAGAATGTCTCCGTCATGTACACCGTGCCTAACACGTTGGTGTCCAAAATTTCATTCGCCGCGGTGTCTGCCGGGGAGACTCCGGCGGTATGGATAACGCGCATGACCTGACCGAGTGAAACAGAATAATCGGCGAGCGCCTGAACATCGTTCGCTTTGCGAATATCGGTGGGGAATACATACGCTTCGTACCCCATGTATGTTAACTCCTGCTGGGCTTTCTTAAGAGCCTCTGCATCCCGCGAAGCCAACACAATAACGCTGTCTCGGCCGAGCTCTTTCGCGATTGCGGCACCCATTCCTCCGTGACCGCCGGTGATGACTGAAACTGACTTCTTCATTTTTATAATCCTTTCCTTTGATTCTAATATGCGAGAGATTCAAATTCCCAGACACTGCTCACTCCGTAATCGAGATAGATAATTTGGCCACTCATATAGCTAAACAGACTGCTACCGATGGCGACCAACGGGTATCCCATGTCTTCCGGAGATGCCCAGTATCCGTTCCAGCTCTCTAAAAACAGAGATTCTATGACGGATTTTCCCTCCTCGGCATTGCCACTTGGCGAAGTGCCGCGGTTGAAATCATCTGTCAAACCGGTCAACGTATTTCCGGGGTTGATCATGTTCAAACGAATTTTGCGATCGATGAACATCGGCGCATACACGTTTGCTTTCACATACGTACACAAACATTGCTTGGAAAACACGTAGCCGCTCGCAATCTCTTCCGGATGCTGCTCATACCATTCAATTGCCGATT